>JBBIMZ010000700.1:0-2011 GCA_037444135.1 Solibacteraceae bacterium | reverse complement strand
AGACCTGCCGAAATCCACGTCGGCGGCCAGCCGCACGGCGTGACATTCTCGCCCGACGGCGGCCGCGCCTTCGTCTCGAATCTGTTCGATGACACGGTTTCGGTGATCGATGTCGCCTCCCGCAAAGTGATTGCGACGCTGCGCTCCGGCGACGAACCGCACGGCCTGGTCACTGACCGCGACGGCAAGTTCTTGTTCGTGCTCAACGCCGCCTCCGACGACATCTCCGTGTTCGATCTGCACTCGCTGAAGTGGGTCAAGAACCTGGCCGCCAGCCGCCGCCCGTGGGGCGCGGCGCTTTCGCCCGACGGGGCGCGCATCGCCGTCACGCACACGCTCTCGCGCCCGGTGCCCTTCCGGACTCCGTCGGTGGCCGAGATTACCATCCTCGACGCGGGCCGCGGCGTCGTAGAGGACCGGCCGGTGTTGCCCGGGGCCAATCTGTTGATGGGCGTCGCCTGGCATCCGGGCGGCGATTATGTTCTGGCGACGCTCAACCGCACCAAGAACCTCGTGCCGATGACACGCCTCCTCCAGGGATGGACGATCACCAACGGGCTGGCGCTGCTGTGGCGCGACGGTACGGTCGACCAGGTGCTCCTCGACGAGCCGGACGTCGCCTTCCCCGACCCCACCGGCCTGGCCGTCACGCCCGACGGGCGGTTTGCGCTGGTCACCAGCGCCGGGAGCGACCGCGTCGCCGTCGTCGATTTGGCCAAGCTCGTCGCCATGCTGCGGCAGGCCGACCCCTACGAGCGGCGAGAAATCTTCCCGAATCACCTCGGCAAACCGGCCGAATTCGTCGTCAAACACATCCAGGTGGCGAACAACCCCCGCGACATCCTGATCCTGCCGGACGGCAAGACGGCCTTCGTCGCCAACTCCCTGGACGATTCCCTCAGCGTGCTCGATCTGGAGCGATTCGAGGTTGCCGGGCGTATCGACCTCGGAGGTCCCAAGGAAATGACCAAACTCCGCTTCGGCGAGCGGCTCTTCCACAGCGCTAACATCACGTTCCACCGCCAGTTTTCTTGTCATACGTGTCATCCGGACGGCCATGTCGACGGGCTCACCTACGACATCGAGCCGGACGGAATCGGCGTCAACCCGGTGGACAACCGCACGCTGCGCGGCATACTCGATACGGCGCCATTCAAGTGGGAGGGCACCAATGTCAGCCTGGCGCGCCAGTGCGGGCCGCGCCTGGCCGTCTTCTTCACCCGGATCCAGCCGTTCACTCCGGAGCAGCTCTCGGCCGTGGACCTTTACATTTCGACGATCCTCCGGCCGCCGAACCGTTTCCGGCCGCTCGGCGCCGAGTTCACCCCGGCGCAGCGCCGCGGCAAGGCGATCTTCGAGCGGACGCGCGCCAACGACGGCCGCGAGATCCCGGCCGAGAAGCGCTGCATCACCTGCCACAACCCGCCCTACTACACCGACCGGCAGGTGCATGACGTGGGCACGCGAGCCCGTTTCGACACGCACGGCCGTTTCGATACCCCACAGCTCAACAACGTCTATGACTCCTCTCCGTACTTGCACAACGGCATGGCAAACTCGCTCGAAGAAATCTGGACGGTTTACAATCCCGACGACAAGCACGGGGTAACCAATGATATGACGAAGGACCAGCTCAACGACCTGATTGAGTATTTGAAAACACTCTAGGAGGCGACTATGGGCCGCATCGCCTGTCTCTTGGCGCTGCTGGTTCCGGCGGCGGCCGCCGACCTGCCTTACGTCTATACGCGCTGGAAGCACTACACCGTCGCCGACGGCCTGCCGAACGACCACATCCTCGCCGTCAAAGTCGACGGCCCGCGCGTCTGGGTGGGCACCGAGGACGGCTTGGCCATGATCGACAAGCGCACCGGGAAGATCCGGAGCTGGAAAGAGGCTGACGGGCTGCCGTGGCGCGTCGTCGCCGGCATCGACGTGGACCCCAACACGGGTGATGTGTGGCTGGCGCTCTTCGGCGGCGGCCTGGCGCGCTTTTCCGGCGGACGCTTCG
>JBBIMZ010000699.1:538-2015 GCA_037444135.1 Solibacteraceae bacterium | reverse complement strand
GTCACTCCGCTGGCGGCGGACCTGATCAAGCAGCTCGGCGAAAAGGAACAGATGGCCATCGTCGCTTATCATTCCGCGGCCGATCTGATTCAGGACTTCACCTCGAGCCGCGAGTTGCTCCACCGCGCCGTCGAACAGGTCCAGTACGGCAACAGCCCGCGGTTGCTCGATGCCTTGTACGCCGCCATCCGCGAGGGCTTCGAAGGCGCCAGCTTCCGCAGGGTCGTGCTGCTGCTGACGAGCGGAGTCGACGGGCCGAGTAGCGTCTCCGAGAAAGAGGTCATCCGGCTGGCCCGGCGACACGGCGTCTCCATCTATCCGGTCTACGTAATGGGTTACGGCCGGTCCCTGATGGAGAAGCTGGCCGGCCAGACCGGCGGAGCCTCGTTCAACTTGCGCGAGATGGGCGAGCGGATGCGGGGCTCTCCGGCGGAGCGCATCTTCCAGGTGGTCCGGGGACACTATCTGCTCACGCTGGCCGGCAACCTGCCGCTCGGCGACGACCTGAAAGTGGAGGTCGCACGCCCGCAGAAGTTGCTGATTTCAGTGCTGCCGCTCGAATGATGCTTCGGCCGGGGCACACACTCCCGGCGGCGCCCCGGCCGGAGACCGGCGCCCAGCGAGCCTCAATCGGCCGGTCCCGCCCGGGTTAGTCGGCGGCCGCCGATTCCTGCGGTGCGATCGCCTGCGAGCGCACTCCGGAGGCGCCGTTTTCAGCCCACAAATAGCCGCCGCGAAATACGGTCAGAATCTTGCCTCCCTCGGCCGGGCCCAGCTTCTTGCGGAGCCGCTGAACGTGGACATCGAGCGTGCGGCTGCGGACCCCCTCACGGTAGCCCCACACCTCCTGAAGCAGCACCGTGCGAGGCAGACACTTGCCGGCGTTCCGCCGTAGGTACAGGAGCAGATCTCTCTCCTTACGAGTCAGGTGCGGGCTGCTCGAACCGTTGCCTGAAACCGAAGGCGAGAACTCGACCACTGAAGCCATAGCTAACCTCCCCTTGGCCCTATTTTCGCTCACCCGGGCTCGAATGTCACGGCCGCTCTGCCGCCAGGTGCCGCCGCGACACGCTGTGTCAGAATAGGAATGCCCCATGAGCGCTGAAGTTTCGGTGGCGGAACCCGAAACGCACGCCGCCGGGCGGGAGGCGGCGCGGCGCGGAGCTGCTGTGCTTGTGCTGCTGTCGCTCGGACACTTCTTCGTCGATCTGTATTCCGGCGCGCTAGGGGCGCTCCAGCCGGCGCTCGTCGACCGGCTGGGACTTTCGCTGACGCAGGCGGGGATTCTCGGCGGCGTCTTCGTCGTGTCCTCCTCGGTGATGCAGCCGGCATACGGCTTCCTCTCGGACCGCTATCACACTAGGCTGTTCGCCGCGCTGGCGCCCGCCATCGCCGGAATCTCGATCTCGGCCCTCGGGCTGGCGCCGAGCTTTGCCTGGCTGCTCGCGCTCGTAATCGTGGGCGGGGCCGGTGTCGC
>JBBIMZ010000699.1:0-466 GCA_037444135.1 Solibacteraceae bacterium | reverse complement strand
GGATGGCCGCCTTCATCAGCTCGGGTACGCTCGGCCTCGCGCTGGGCCCGGCCTGTTTTTCCACCATCGCCGCGCACCTGGGGCTGCCGCGCATTTACTGGACGGCGGCGCCCGGCATCGCCGTCACGCTGCTGCTGCTGGCGCGCTTGCCGGCGCCGGGCGGGCATCCTCACCGCCGGGGCTTCGACTGGGAACCCCTGCGGCGTGTCTGGAAGCCGCTGACCATCCTGTACCTTCTCGTGTTCCTCCGCTCGGTCGTACAGATCACGTTCGCCCAGTTTCTGCCGCTCTATCTGACCCTGGAACGAGGGTTCGATTTTGCCACAGCCAGTTACGCGCTGACGCTCTACCTGGCCGCGGGCGCACTCGGCGGATTTATCGGCGGACACCTCGCGGACCGCCTGGGCGGCCGGGCGGTGATCCTGTTGTCGATGGCCGGCTGTCTCCCCTTCCTGCTGCTGTTTTT
>JBBIMZ010000698.1:0-2017 GCA_037444135.1 Solibacteraceae bacterium | reverse complement strand
GCACGGTGGGTTTCGGCGTGGGCAGCGGGTTCAACTGGGCCATCATTTCGGGCGCCGGCCTGCTGTTTTTGACGAACCTGGCCGCTATCGCGGCCGCCGCCTTCGCGGTCTTCTACATTGCGCGGATGGACGCGCCGGACGTGCGCAGTCAAATCGACGTGACGATTCGCGGCGGAGCGCACGACCGCCTCTATCTCCTGCTTGCCCACACACGCCTGGCCCGGTCGCTCTCCGATATCGGCAAACTCCGCTGGCGGATCACGATGCTGAGCGTCGTGCTGGTGGTGCTGTTCGTGCCGCTGCGCGACTCGCTGCTCCAGCTCCGGGACGAGACGGTCGCCCGGACGGCCGTCCGGGAGGCGGTGCGGAGTTTGGCCTCTCCCGAGGAGATCGTTTCGCAGCAGGTGGAAATCGGAAGCGACCGCATCGGCGTGCGGCTCGTGCTCACCGGCAGCGTGAGCCCCGACCGCATCGCCGAAGCGGAGCGCCAGCTCATCCGGCGCACGGGCAAGGAAGTCAGGTTGCTCGTCCGGAAGGTTGCCGGCGAAGAGGAACTGACGAGGCTGCGCCAGACGCTGAGGCCCCCGGCGCCGGAGCCGGTCCTGGCCCTCGAGAGCGTCCGCGCCGATGTCGCCGCCAGGCTGGGCCGTGCGCTCGAGGAGGTCTGGCCGTCCAGTCAGGCGGAATTGCAGGATTACGAGCTGGGCTTGAGCCCGAGCACCATCCGGGTGCGCCTGCGCTACCAGGCGGCCGAGGCCCTCGACCCGGCGGCCGTCGAGATGCTGACCCGCCTTCTGCGCGCGCGGCTCGCCGTCGGCCAGCTCGATCTGGTCACCGAGCACATCCCGCCTCCCCAGGCGCCGCCTGCCCGGCGGACAAGGCAGCGGCGCTGACGACGGAGCCGCTGCGAGCGTGCCTTATGCGCCGGCCTGCCAGCGCGCCCGCCCCACGGCCTGCTTCCAGCCGGCGAGAAGTTCTTCACGCCGCTCCGGCGCCATGTCCGGTTCGAAGCGGCGCTCGACGCGCCAGAACCGGCCGAGCTCGTCCAGGCTTTTCCACAAGCCCACGGCCAGGCCCGCAAGGTAGGCTGCGCCGAGCGCCGTCGTTTCGATATCGGCCGGGCGCACGACCGGCAGGCCGAGGATGTCGGCCTGGAACTGCATCAGAAAATCGTTCGCCGCGGCGCCGCCGTCGACCCGAAGCTCTGTGAGGCGCTCGCCGCTGTCGGCCTCCATCGCCTCGACGAGGTCGCAGGTCTGGTAGGCGATCGCCTCCAGGGCGGCGCGCACCAGATGGGCCCTCGTGGTCGCGCGCGTCAGACCCGTCACGAGGCCGCGCGCCGCCGGGTCCCAGTGTGGCGCGCCCAGGCCGACGAACGCCGGCACGAAATAAACGCCGCCGTTGTCCGGGACCGACCGGGCCAGCGCCTCCGACTCGGCCGCGCTTGCAAGCAGTCCGAGCTGGTCCCTCAGCCACGCCACCGCCGCCCCCGCGATAAAGACGCTGCCTTCGATCGCGAATTGGGGCAGTGTGTCGGCCGACGCCGCCCGGGTGGCGATCAGCCGGTGCCGGGACACGGGCAAGCGCTCGCCCGTGTGCAGCAGGGCGAAGCAACCCGTCCCGTACGTGTTTTTCGAGAGCCCGTGGCGAAAGCAGGCCTGGCCGAACAGGGCCGCCTGCTGATCCCCCGCGATGCCGGCGACCGGGATTTCGGCGCCGAAATGTTCAGGCGCGGCGGCGCCGGCGACGACGCTCGAAGGCAGGATCCGCGGCAGCATGGCCCGGGGGACATCGAACAGATCCAGCAGCTCCGCGTCCCAGTCGCCCGTGGCCAGATTCATCAGCATCGTCCGCGACGCATTGGAGACGTCGGAGGCGTGCTGCGCTCCGCGCGTCAGTTTCCAGAGAAGCCATGTGTCCACGGTGCCGAACAGCAACTCGCCGTCGCGCGCCCGGCGGCGCGCCTCGGGCACGTGATCCAGGATCCAGCGGATCTTGCTGGCCGAAAAATAGGCAT
>JBBIMZ010000697.1:0-2034 GCA_037444135.1 Solibacteraceae bacterium | reverse complement strand
CAGAACCTGAAGATCAAGACCTTCGTGGGGACCAGCGCCAACGCCGTGAAGACCCAGGTCTGGACGGCGTGGATCGCCATGCTGCTGGTGAAGTACCTGCAACGGAAAGCGCGATTCCAGTGGTCCTTGTCGAATCGGATCGCCCTTCTGCGCCAGCAACTGTTCGGCTATCGCGACCTGTACCAGTGGCTGGATGATCCCTTCCAGGCCCCACCTGTGCTGGCGGGAGTGCACGACGCGCAGTTGGAGCTGGCCCTGCCGTGGTAAGGCGGATTTGGACAGCAGGAATGGCCAAGGTCACACCGGATCAGCAAACAGGAGGGTTTGGGGCTAGCCATTTGGACAGCAGCCATCTGCGAAGTTAGCCGGGCAGGTGGTTGGCTCGGGGCAACCTGGTTTGCGAAACGGCCTGAAGGGCGAGGTATCTCCAGTGTTTTCAATCAGCCGATCTGGACTCCCCGGCTAATTTGGACAGCAGTGATATAAGATATTATGGTCCATAAATAGTCAATTCCTGCTGCGTCGTCGACCGCCACTCTCCAAGCGGCGGCGCTCCCGCGCGGCGGAAAAATTCGCCCAGCTCGGCCCGCAGCGCCTGGAGCGGGCGCCGATAGGCCGCGTCGGCGATCCGGTTGCGCGTCTCGCCCGGGTCGGCTTCGAGATCGTAGAGTTCGCTCGGCCACTCCGCGGTGCGCTCGACGTACTTGAGAGTCTCGGTGCGCACGGCCCGTACGTAGCTGTACTCGAAGTAGAGACGGTTGCGCCAGGGAGGGTTGTGGCCGGACAGGAAGGCCGCGTAGCTGCGCCCGACGCGCTTGGGATCCGCCGGCGCCTCGATGCCCAGATACTCCAGGATCGTAGGAAAGAAATCGTAGGAGGAGACCATGGGCGCGGGCGTAATTCCGGCCGGGATCCGGCCCGGGTGATTGAAGATCAGGGGCACGCGGATCGATTCCTCGTACATGTTGAACGGCCAGGTGCCATTGCCTTTGCCCCAGAAACCGTGATGTCCGGCGCACCAGCCCTGGTCGGCGGTGAAGATCACCAGCGTGCTCTCGCGCAGCCCGAGCTCGTCGAGGCGCCGCAGGATGCGGCCGACGTTGTGGTCGACGCCGGTGATCAACGCGCAGTAGGCCAGCTTGCTCGCCCGGTTGCCCAGGTGTTTGAGCAGCCCGCGGTTGGCCCAGGGGTGCGGCGGGGCGTCGGGAAAGCAGCGGAACTCGCAGTCGCGATACGGCTCGCGATAGCGCTCCGGCTGGTAGTCGTAAGGCGTGTGGGGTGCGTAAAACGGCACATACAAGAAGAAGGGATCGCGCCCCACCTGGTCGAGAAACTCGAGCGCCCCGTCGGCGACGAGGTCGGTCTTGTAACCGCGGACGACGGCGCGGCGCCCGTTCTTGACGAACTCCGGATCGCGGTAGGGCCCGCCGCCGCCCGGCACGGTGTTCCACCAGGAGAAGCCCGCCTGAGCGTTTTCATCGTCGCCCATGTGCCATTTGCCGCTCATGCCAAGCCGGTAGCCGTGGCGAGCGAGAATTTCGGTAAAAGTCGGGTGGCCGTCGAGCCAGCGCCGCGTCTTCGGGCCGAAGCTGTCGACCGGCCGCAACCAGTCCTGCACGCCGTGGTGCGACGGCAAGCGTCCCGTCAAGTACGTCATCCGGCTGGGTGAGCAGACGGGAGTGCAGGCGAAGGCGCGGGTGAGGCGGGCGCCGCCGGTGGGGGCGTTGACCGCGCATCGAGGGACCTGTCTGCGGGCCGGTTCCGGGGCGCGTCGCAAGCGGCGCTGCCGGGACGCTCCGCGGACGGCTCAGCTCGGGCAGTCCAGCCCGTAGACAACCAGCAGCAAGGCCAGATCGCTCATGTCGATGACGCCGTCCTGGTTCACGTCGCCCTGCTTGGGCGTGGCGCCCCGGGTGCGACCGAAGTTCGTGAGCAACGTGGACAGGTCGCCGACGCCGATGCGTCCGTTGCCGTCCAGGTCCTCGGGGCAGCTCGTCCAGCAGATCACGTCAAAGACGTAGGCCGCGCCCGAGT
>JBBIMZ010000696.1:0-2053 GCA_037444135.1 Solibacteraceae bacterium | reverse complement strand
CATCACGTCTGGGCGCGCGTGCAGGGCTCGAAGGTGAGCTTCACCGTCAAAGAGCTCGACGGCCCGCGCGGTAAGGGCCGGATGTTCCGCGCCGAAGAGTGGGGCGAGCAAGGGCCGCTGTTCGAGATCGACGACCCGGCGATGATCGACAAGCCTGAGACCTGATGAGGCCCGCGCTTGCCCTGCTGCTGGCGCTGCTGCCGCCCGGCGCCGCCGGCTACGCCATCGTCGTGACGCGGGCGATCGAGGCGCCCACCATCGCGGAGATCTTCATCGAGGAGGGCAGGATCCGCGTCGAAGCGGAGAGCGACCCCGGCGAGCCCGACCTCTGGCGAGCCCTCCAGGTGCGCGCCGGCGGTCCTGCGCCGTTGCGGCCGCGCCTGATCGAACGCTACCAGCGGCAGAAGATCCGCCGGGACGAGATCACCGGCGAGCCGTTGCCCGCCGAACCGGGACAGGCCCGAATGGCGAACTATGCCGTCTTCGAGTACCCGCTCGAAGACCGGCCGCGCGAGCTCAGTTTCGCGGGGCCGAGGATCGGCTTCATCGTCTACCACCTCGGCCTGCCGGTCATCGACTTGCATTACCTGGACGGCCCGCAGCGGCTCGTCCTGGACTGGCGGGATCCCTGGCGGTCGCGCTTCGCCAACCCGCGCCTGCGCCGCCATTACGACGCGCGCGCGAGCGTCTTCCTCTACGTCGAACCGTACGAAGTCCGGGTCGAGATGGTGTTGCGGCCGGTCGACTTCGTGCGCTGGACTTTGGCGACGATTCCCGTCGCCCGCCAGGAGGCGCTGAAAGAGGAACTCGCGCGGCTCCTGGAGGACTCCTGCGAGCTGGCGATCGACGGCCGGACCGTTCCCCTGCGGCTCGACCGGATCCACTTCCTGCGCCGCTCGCTGTGGACCAGCACGGTGATCGACCCGCCGGAGGATTTGCCGGCCGCGTCGGCCACGCTCGGAGCGGTCTTCCTCGTTCCGACGCGCGGCTATCCCCAGCGGGCGGCGTTACGCTGGAAGCGATTCGGGCCGGCCCTGGAGCAGGTGGCCGGATCGGTCACCGACAAGGCCGGACCGCGGCCGGCGATGCTGCGCCCGGAGCGGAACCTGCTCGAGTGGGAAAACGCCGGCCGCTTTTCGTCCGGGCCTCCGCTGGCCGTCTTGTCGCGGCCGCCCGGTCGCTTCACGTGGCTGTGGTCCGTCCTGGGAGCGGCGGCCCTCGCCGCTCTCGCGGGCCTCGCCGTCCGGATCGTCACCCGCCTACGGCGCGGGCGGCCGCTGCCGCGAAGGACTCTTGCAGCTTGTTTCCTGCTCCTGCTCGCCGCGGCCGGGTCTTTGACGACGGCGCGCTCGTCCACCCTTGGCGCCGGCGAGGCGCGGGCGGTCCTCCACGGTTTGCTGTTCAACATCTATCGCGCGTTCGACTACAGCCAGGAGGACACCGTCTACGATCTGCTCGCCGGCAGCGTCGCCGGCGAGCTGCTGCGCGACGTGTACCTGGAAACCCGCAGCGCCCTCGAGTTGCGCAATCAGGGCGGCGCCCGGGCGCGCGTCAAGCAAGTCGAAATCGTCCGCGTCGAGCCGGAGCGCCTCTCGGGCGGCCGGGGCTTCCGGGCGCGCTGCGTCTGGAACGTCACGGCCTCGGTCGGCCACTGGGGACACATTCACCAGCGCCGGAACCGCTACGAGGCCCGCCTCACCGTGGAGGCCGTAGGCGGCGCCTGGAAGATCACCCGCCTGGAGATGCTCGACCAGGCGCGGCTCTGACTTACTGTTCGGGAAACTTCCAGATCCGCAGCGCGTTCTTGCCGAGCAGCAGCTCCCGGTCCTCGTCGGTGTAGAAATCCAGGTGCACGTCGACGAACTCCAGTTCCTTGTCCATCGGCAGTTCCCAGCGAGGCCGCGGATAGCCGGTGCCCCAGATCAGTTGCTTGGGACCGAACTCTTCGTAAACCGCCTTGAAAAACGGATACGTGTCCTTGTACGGATACTGTTTCGTCAGCGAAAGCTCATAGGGTTCGGAAGCGCTCACCCAGACCTGCGGAAAACGTTTC
>JBBIMZ010000695.1:0-2057 GCA_037444135.1 Solibacteraceae bacterium | reverse complement strand
AGTTCTCCGACGCGCAGCTGGCCAACGCCAAGCTTCCGCCGCCGCCGGAGGAGGACAGCCAGCTCGACGTGCTGCTGCGTCCGGGCCTGCTCGCCGACGTCGAGATCATCGTCGAGAAGATTCCGGACGCCATCCACATTCCGATCCAGGCCGTCTTTGAGAAGAACAACCGGTCGATGGTGTATGTCAAGGCCGGCAACCGCTTCGAAGAGCGTTTCATCAAGCCGCTGAAGCGGAGCGAGAACACGATGGTCGTGGCCGAGGGTCTCAAAGAAGGGGAGATCGTGGCGCTGGCCGATCCGACGGCCAAGCCGGGTCAGAAGAAGGAAACTCCCGGCAGGAGCGAGTCCGCCCCTCCGATGGGGGGATTCGGCGGCAGTCCCGGCGCGCCCAGAGGCAGATAGAACACCATGGTGGCCTTTTCCAGTCTGTTTCCCGAGCTGTCGATGGCGCTGGCGAGCCTGCTGGCGCACAAGCTGCGCAGTCTGCTGACGATGCTCGGCATGATCTTCGGCGTGGGGGCGGTCGTAGCGATGCTGTCGATCACGGCCGGCGCGCAGAAGGAGATGATGAGTTACATCGATCTGCTCGGCGTCAACAACATCATCATCGAGGCGCGTGAGGCGGTGGACCGCAACGAGCTTCAGGCGCGGCGCGCGGTCTCGCCGGGCCTGAACTTCCGCGACTTCCGGGCGATTTCCGAGAACGTCCCGGGTATCGAGGCCCTGACGCCGCGCAAGCGCTTCAACCCGCAGAAGGTGCTGCCGCGGGGCTCGCAGGAGATGCCGCTGCTGATCGGGGTGGAGCCGCAGTTTTTACACATCAACAATCTCCAGGTGGTCGAAGGGCGCTTCTTCAACGAGGAGGACAACCGCGAGTCGGCGCCGGTTTGCGTGCTCGGCCAGTCGGCCAAAGTTGCTCTGCTCGGCTACGAGAGCGCCGTCGGCAAGTACGTGAAGGTCAATGACGTCTGGCTCCAGGTGATCGGCGTGCTCGCCCCGCAGGCGACGGCCGGCACGCAGCTCGAACAACTGGAGGTCTCCAGCAGCAACGACCTGATCATCGCGCCGCTGAACACGGTGATGCGGCGTTTCGAGGATCCCAACAGCTACCTGAAAGACGAGATCGACGGCATCTACATCAAAGTGGCTTCAGGGACCGATTCGATCGAGACGGCCAACGTCGTCAGCGCGATCCTGGCCGCCACGCACAAAGATGCGGGCGACTTCACGGTGACGGTGCCGGCGGGGCTGCTGGAGCAGCGGCGCCGGACGCAGTTCATCTTCAGCATCGTGATGATCTGCATCGCCGGCATTTCCTTGCTGGTCGGCGGCATCGGCATCATGAACATCATGCTCGCCACGGTGCTCGAGCGCACGCGCGAGATCGGCATCCGGCGGGCGATCGGCGCGCGCCAGGCCGACATCATCCGCCAGTTCCTGACCGAGGCGGTGATGATCTCGATCCTGGGCGGGCTGATCGGCATCGCCTTCGGCTTCACGCTCTCGCGCGTGATCGCCGCGGCGGCCGGCTGGTCCACGGTCGTCACGACGGCCTCGATCGCCGTGGCCTTCGGCGTGTCGGTCGGCATCGGACTGCTGTTCGGCATCTATCCGGCCGTCCAGGCCGCCAAGCTGGATCCCATCGAAGCCATCCGCTACGAATAGATCAGGAACAAATCGAATGCGACGAAACACGCTAGTGGCTCTTCTTCTGCTTGCCGGCGCGCTCCGGGGCGAGCAACAGCTCACCGGGGCGGGAACGAAGGTGCTCAAGGACGGCGCCGCGGTGATCGAGGCGCCGCGGTTCGGTTCGCTCAACTATTTCCGGACGCATTTCGTGCAGCCGCAGCCGCCTCGGGTGAGTCTGAGGGCGCCGGCGCGTCTGGCCGACTTCGTCGTCGACGGCCACCTCGAGCTGTCGCTGCGCGCCTACTTGGAGCTGGTGCTGGCCAACAACACCGACATCGCGATACAGCGGCTGAGCATCGAAACGCCGAAGAACGCCATCACGCGGGCGCTCGGCCGGTTCGACCCGTTTGTGACGACGAGATCGGA
>JBBIMZ010000694.1:0-2061 GCA_037444135.1 Solibacteraceae bacterium | reverse complement strand
CGATGACATCCACCCCCATCTCGGCGACCGTTCCCTGGCAGAGCGTAAAACCATGGGCAGGGCTGGAACTGAGGTCCAGGAAGCGTTCGATCTGATCGAGGTTGGTCAGCAGGCGCGCTATGCCCCGCACCACCGGTTGCGGCGGATCTTTCGGGTGAAGCGCCAGCTTGACGCCGGCCTGCTCGGCCGCGGGAACGATTGCGTTCAAGAAGTAGACGAGGCACTCCCAGAGTTCTTCGTAAGAGATCGGTCCCAGATTTTCGAACGGCGGCTTGTCTCGCACCAGCTCGAAATCGAAAGCCGTGTACAGGGCGCCGCCGCGGCCCTCGACTCTCCGGTAGCCCATCTCCGGACCCCAGTAAAAGTCCGGCGACCAGCGGTACTGGACGACGGGGATGCCGGCGCGGCCGGCGGCGCGGATGCTGGCGGCGATGCGATCGATGTCTTCATCGCGGCCGGGCGAGCCGAGCATGGGCCGCATCTGCCAGGCGATTGGGACCGTGATGGCGGCAATTTCCAGCCCGAAGCGGCGGCAACGGTCCTGGGCCGCCTGAAGATCCTCCAGGCTCCACCAGCCTTTCTTGTCGCGATCGACCGGTTCGGCCCCTTGCAGGTCGACCCATTTCAGCCCGAGCTGCGCCAGCCAGCGCAGCGTCGTCTCCTCCAGATCCCCGATATTCTCGGCGAGCCTGGGCTGCCAGGGGCGCCGGGGAGGAGCTCCGGCGGCGGGAAAGGGCGCCGCGGCGGCGACGGCGAGCAGGTTCCGGCGGGACAGGGGCGGCGTCATGACGATTCATACCTCGGGCAGCTCATAGCCTTTGCGGCGCGGACGGCTGAGAAGGCGGCAGGCCTCCTCGTCGCCGGGAAAGATTTCCGTGGCGGCGTCCCAGTTCAGACGGCGGCGTGTGTGGTAGGCGATGTTGCCGAGGTGGGCGCAGACGCTCACGCGATGGCTGAACTCGAGGGTGACCGGAGGCTGCCGGCGGTCGCGGAGGCAGTCGAGAAACATGCGCTGGAAGGGGCCGTCCTGGGCGCCCGGCCGGTCCTCGCCTTCGCCGGCGTAAGGGATGCCGGCCATGGACTCGACCGGCGGCTCCAGGGGGAATTCGTAGAGGCGGTAGGGCCGGCTGCCGGTGTTGCTGTAGATCTCGTAGCCGAAGCGGTCGAGCACGAGCGTGGCGGCTTTGCCGTAGAAGCAGATGCCGTGGTGTTTGGGCCGGCTCTGGAGGTGGTGGAAATTGCTGAATTCGCGGACGCGGTAGGTGAGCAGGAAGCCCGGAAATTCCCAGGTCGCCTCGAGCGTGTCGTAGGTGTCGGCGATGTCGTCGATGACGAACTTGCCGCCGGTGGCGACGACGGTCAAGGGCGAGTCGACGCCCATCGCCCAGAAGATGATGTCGAAGTGGTGCGGTCCCCAGTTGCCCAGCGTGCTGCCGCCGTAATCGAACCACCAGTTATGATCGAGGCGGGCACGGTTAAAGGGAACCAGCGGCGCCGGACCGAGCCACCGCTCCCAGTGGTAGCCCGGAGGCGGTTCGGAATCCGGATAGCGGCCCGCGCGGGGGCCGCGGTCTGAATAATTCCAGCATTCGACGAGGCCGATCTTGCCGAGACGGCCCGAGCGGACGATTTCGACCGATTTCTGATAATGTGCGCCGGCGCGCTGCTGCGTCCCCATGAGCACGATCACGCCGGCTTTGGCCGCGGCGCGGACCATGGCGCGGCCTTCGACGACGGTGTGCGAAAGCGGTTTTTCGACGTAAATGTGCTTGCCCGCCTGGCAGGCGTGAATGAAGGGCAGGCCGTGCCAGTGCTGCGTGGTGGCGATGACGACGGCGTCGATGTCGGTGCGGTCGAGGATCCGGCGGTAGTCGAGAACCGGCTCCGGAGGGCGGGACGCACCGCCGCGTTCGACGAGCCGGCGAGCCTCGTCCATGCGCGGTTCGATGACGTCGCATACGACCGGGATTTCGACCTCGGCGAAGCGCGAGAAGATGCGCATCAGGCTACGGCCACGGCCGCCGCAACCGATGAAGCCGAGCCGGATGCGATCGTTCGGCC
>JBBIMZ010000693.1:0-2065 GCA_037444135.1 Solibacteraceae bacterium | reverse complement strand
CAGGCGGAAGAAAGAGCCCCCCCGCAAACCGGCCAAGCCTCCGCCGGCGCCGGCGCCGCCGCCTCCTGTGGTCCGCCGGCGCCCGGCAACGTGGCTGGCGATCGGAGCGGCCGTGATCACCCTTGTCGTTGTCGCCATCTTCCAGCTCAGACAAGCCAGCCGCGAGAGTCCGGCGCCGGTCCGCTCGCCGATCACGCCGGGCCAGATCCGCTTGGAGAACCGCCAGGCCGGTTCCGGAGTGGAGTTCGTGCTCGACAACGGCACGACCGAGGACAAGCCGATCATCGATTCGATGCTCGGAGGCATCGCGCTCATCGACTACAACAACGACGGCCGCCTGGATATCTTCTTTGCGAACGGCGCCCGGATTCCGAGCCTCGAAAAGGACAGCCCACGGTTTTACAACCGGCTCTATCGCAACGAGGGAAACGGGCTGTTCACCGATGTCACCGAGGCGGCGGGCGTCCGCGGCGCCGGTTACAGCATCGGCGTTGCCGCCGGCGATTACGACAACGACGGGTACGCGGATCTCTATGTGGCCGGCGTCAACGTCAACACGCTGTATCGCAACCGGGGTGACGGCGCCTTCGAAGACGTCACCGAAAAAGCGGGGGTCGGCGGGTGCCTCCGATCCGGGAAGAAGGTCTGGGCCGTCGGGGCCGCGTGGCTCGACTATGATAACGACGGCGACCTGGATCTGTTCGTGGTGAACTACGTCGACTGGTCGCCTGCCCGGAACCGGCTCTGCGGAGATCCCGGCAAGCGCCTCTCCTGCTCACCGGTGGTCTACGACGCCCTGCCGAACATCCTCTACCGCAACAACGGAGACGGCACCTTTACGGATGTCAGCGAGCCGGCCGGAATCACCGCCCATCACGGCAAGGGAATGGGCATGGCCGTCGCGGATTATGACGCCGACGGCTATCCGGACATCCTGGTCGGCAACGATACAGAACGCAACTTTTTGTTCCGAAATCGGAACGGCCAAAGCTTCGCCGAAGTCGGAGTCGAAGCGGGCGTGGCCTTCACCGAGGACGGCATTCCCATCTCCAGCATGGGCGTGGACTTCCGCGACATCGACAACGACGGCTTCCCGGACGCGGCGATTTCCGCCCTGGCCAATGAAACCTTCCCGCTGTTCCGCAACAGCGGCAAAGGCTATTTTACCGACCTCACCTACCAGGCGGGGATCGGCGCCAGCTCCTTCACGCGAAGCGGCTGGAGCAACGGCATCGTCGATTTGGACAACGACGGCTGGAAGGACCTGTTCGTCGCCGGCGGTCACGTGAGCGAGAACATCGAGCAGTACCGGCATGAAAAGTACCGCCTGCCCAACGCCCTCTGGCAGAACCTCGGCGGCGCTTTCCGGAACGTGTCGGAAGAAGCCGGCTTCACCGCCGCCACCGCCGCGGCGCACCGGGGCGCGGCCTTCGGCGACCTGGACAACGACGGGCGCATCGACGTTGTGGTCTCCGTAATCGGCGGCAAGGCCGAGCTGTGGCTGAACCGCTCGAGCCGCGAGCACAACTGGATTCGAATCGTCACCGTCGGCAAGACGAGCAACCGCGACGGAATCGGAACGAAGATCCGGCTCACCAGCTCCTCCGGCGCCGTGCAGTTCAACCATGTGACGACGTGCGCCGGCTACGCCAGCTCCTCCGAGCGCACCGTGCACTTCGGGTTGGGCCGCGACGCCGACATCCGCGAGATCGAACTGCGCTGGCCGAGCGGCAAGAGGCAGGTGCTCCGTGACGTGGCCGCCAACCAGGTGCTCCGGATCGAGGAACCGTAGCGGTCAGCGGCCGCCGCGCATGCGGGAACTGATCGGGACTTTGCTCGCCTCAGCCAGCTTCCGGTACTTGGCAGCCAGCTCTTTTTCGCCCAGCCGGCCGTAGATCCGCGCGAGCTGGTAGTAGACCTGAAGGTCGAGAATGATGCCGGCCGGATCGGGCAGGCCGGCGGCCTTCTCGGCGTCGCGGCGCGCCTCCTCATAGCGGCCGCCCTTTTCGTGCAGTTTGGCGCGCTCGTAGTAGACGGCGCGCGTCTGAGGCGCCAGGGCGACGGC
>JBBIMZ010000692.1:0-2074 GCA_037444135.1 Solibacteraceae bacterium | reverse complement strand
AGTTCGTCGTCGCGGTCCCGGGCGCCGGGGCGGTGGCGGGCGATATCGGCGGCATGCGCGGCGATCTTGTAGGCGATGATGCCCTGCTTGACGTCCTCGCGGTTGGGCAGGCCCAGGTGTTCTTTCGGCGTAACGTAGCAGAGCATCGAAGCGCCGTACCAGCCGATCAGGGCGGCGCCGATCGCCGAGGTGATGTGGTCGTAGCCCGGTGCGATGTCGGTGACCAGAGGCCCGAGCGTGTAAAACGGCGCCCCGTGGCAGAGCTCGATCTCTTTTTCCACCTGCATCTGGATCTGATCCATGGGGATGTGCCCCGGACCTTCGACCATCACTTGAACGTCATACTCCCAGGCCTTCCGCGTCAGCTCGCCGAGCGTGCGCAGCTCGGCGAACTGGGCTTCGTCGCTGGCGTCGGCGATCGAACCCGGGCGCAGGCCGTCGCCTAGCGAGAAGCTCACGTCGTATTTCTGGAAGATTTTGCAGATGTCTTCGAAGCGCTCGTAGAGAAAGTTCTGGCGGTGATTGCGCACCATCCACTCGGCCATGATCGAACCGCCGCGGCTGACGATGCCGGTGATGCGCCGGGTGGTGAGCGGAATGTACTGCACGAGCACCCCGGCGTGAATCGTCATGTAGTCGACGCCCTGTTCAGCCTGCTCTTCGATGACTTCAAGCACCAGCTCCGGCGTCAAGTCCTCGACGCGCCGCACGCGCGCCACGGCCTCATAGAGCGGCACGGTGCCGACCGGCACCGGCGAGTTGGCGATGATCGCTTTGCGAATCTCGGCTATGTCGCCGCCGGTGGAGAGGTCCATCACCGTGTCGGCCCCGTACTTAATGGCGTAGCGGAGCTTTTCGAGTTCTTCGGCGATATTCGAGGTGGTGGCCGAGTTGCCGATATTGGCGTTGATTTTGCACCGGGCCGCGATGCCGATGCACATCGGCTCCAGGTTGGTGTGATTGACGTTCGCCGGGATGATCATCCGCCCGCACGCCACCTCGCTGCGGATGAGTTCCGGATCGAGCCGCTCGCGCTCGGCCACATAGCGCATCTCCTCGGTGACGATGCCGCGGCGCGCGTAGTGCATCTGCGTGCGGACTTTATCGTTCTGGCGTTGTTTTACCCATTCAGTACGCATCGGACGGTTCCTCTGCCCCTCCGTGTGTTTCCACTCTACAATTTTCGCACCTCGGCGGACCTCAGGGCGCCACCGCGACCAAGTCGGCAAGCCGGATCTCGCCGTCCGGCATCGGCGGCACGGTCCGGCCGAGGCCGGTCGCGTAGAGGGCGACCACGGTTCCCAGCCCGCCGGTGACGGCTCCGCCTGCGGCGTTGGCCGTGCCGCGCACCGGTGGCAGGGCGCAGGTAGCCGCGTCCGATGGTAAGGAGATAGCATCAAGAGATAGTCAAGCGGCGTGATGGGCGGGCTCGTGATGCAGAACAAGAAGCTGCTCAGCGGGTAAAGCCAGGGAGGCATACGTTCTACCTGCGTCGTCGCTGAATTCCACCTCGTATACGCCGGGAGCAAGACGCTCGACGACGGTCCCCACCTGGCCGCGAACCAACCCGTGTTCCGGCAGGTCGGTCAACAGTGCAACCACGCTGAGCAACTCCAATTCCGCCATGGCGGACCTCAATCCAATATTACATGACAGCTCGTGAACCGGGGAAAATCCTCGCCGGTGAGTATGATCCACGCACTGCGAACGCGGGCGCACTTGCCGGCCTTCACGAAATCGAAGTCGACCGCATAGCGCTGGCCGTATTTATCCGACCTGCCTGCAATCGCCACGCCGGTGCGCGCCGCTTCCAATAGAGCCCGGCGCAGCTCCTCGGCATCGGCGGCCGTGAGGCCCACGGTTGCGGCAAAGACCCGCGCTTTGTGGCGACCCCGTGGATGAGTAGGGCTGAGACAGTAGTGTCGAAGCTTCACGATATCGACGACAGCGCGGTCGGCCCCCGGCAAGCGCATTCCATGACGATCCTATCAACTCTATTCATTACCCGTGCCGGACAATAAGCTCGAACTGGTCGTTAGCGTTGATGCGGACAAGGCCAACGCCTCGATCAAGA
>JBBIMZ010000691.1:0-2078 GCA_037444135.1 Solibacteraceae bacterium | reverse complement strand
CACCGAAGCTAGCTCCCGCCGCTCGATCTCGGGAGGATCCTGCTCGCGGCGCCTGAGAAAGTCCTCCTCCGGGTACAGCCGGATCACGCGGCCCGGCGCCGTCCGCGCCGCCCTGCCGGCCCGCTGGCGGCACGAGGCCTTGCTGACGCGGGTGACCTTGAGCAATGGCAGCCCGCTCCAGGGCGAATCGCTCGCCACGCGCGCCAGGCCGCTGTCGATCACCGCCGTGACGCCCTCGATGGTAATCGAGCTTTCGGCGACGTTCGTCGACAAGATGAGCTTCGGCGCGCCGGCAGGCGCCACAGCGCGATCCTGCTCTTCGGGCGCGAGATCCCCGTGCAGCGGCGTGACGAACAAACCGTGCCGCGCCGCCACGACGGCACAGGCGCGCGCCGCCCGCCGGATCTCACCCGCACCGGGCAAGAAGACCAGAATGTCGCCGTCGAGCCCTTCCGCCAGGAGCCGCTCGAGAGCCCCGCGCACCTGCTCCTCGAGCGGCTGCGGCGATACCGGGGTGTACCGGATCGAAAGCTCGTGCAGCCTCCCTTCGGCCCGGAGCACGGCGCAACCGCCGAGAAAGGCGGCCACCGGACCGGGATCGAGCGTCGCCGACATGACGACGATCCGGAGGTCCGGCCGCCGCTCCCGTTGCAGGCGCCGCAACAGCGCCAGCGCCAGATCGCCCTCCAGATGCCGCTCGTGAAATTCATCCAATACGACCGCCGCGACGCCGCCCAGCTCCGGATCGCCGAGCAGCCGGCGCAGCAGCACTCCCTCGGTCAAATACCAAAGCCGTGTGCGGGGACTCCCCACCGTCTCAAAGCGCACCTGGTAGCCGACCAGGCCGCCGAGTTCCTCTCCGCATTCGCTCGCCACGCGGCGCGCGGCCAGCCGCGCCGCCAGCCGGCGGGGCTCGAGCACGAGCACCTGGCCCGGGCCGAGGTCAAGCAGCGCCGGAGGAACGCGCGTGGTCTTTCCGGCGCCCGGCGGAGCTTCGATCACCAGATTCGGCCGCCGGCGAAGTTCGCCGACAATCGAGGGAATCAGTGCGTCAATCGGCAGTGGCGCCATCGGTTGACCGCCGCCTTCGTTTTCTGATTACACTCAAAGCGATATGGCCGAACACTATCCGCCCTTATCTCCACCGAAACGGCTCCTGATGGGGCCGGGCCCGAGTCCGGTTGAGCCGCGCGTCTACGAAGCGCTCCGTAAGCCGATTGTAGGGCACCTGGATCCGTTTCTGTTCGAAGTCGCGGGCGAAATCCGCCGGCTGTTGCAGCTCGTCTTCGGCACCCACAACGAGCTGACGCTGGCCGTCTCCGGCACCGGCACCGCCGGCATGGAGACGGCCGTGTCGAATTTTGTCGAACCCGGCGCGAAGGTGGCCGTCTTCTCCAACGGCTATTTCTGCGAGCGCATCTGCGAAATGGTGTGCCGTCAGGGAGGCCGCCTGGCGCGCCTGGAGAAGCCCTGGGGCCAGGCCTTCGACGCCGACGAAGCGCGCGACTTCATCCGGCGCGAGCAGCCGTCCGTCGTCGCGTTCGTCCACGGCGAGACCTCGACGGGCGTTCTCCAGCCCGGCAAGGCCATTTGCGAGGCGGCCCACGAGGTGGGCGCGCTCGTGATCGCCGATACGGTGACGACGCTCGGCAACGTGCCCGTGGACGCCGACGAGACCGGCATCGACATTGCCTACAGTTGCTCTCAGAAGGGCCTAGCCTGCCCGCCCGGTCTGGCGCCGATCACCGTCTCGCCGCGGGCGCTTGAGGCGTTGCGCCGCCGGACGTCGCCGAATCCGTCGTTTTACCTCGACTTGAAGCTGCTCGAGGATTACTATCACGGGCGTCGCTACCACCACACCGCCTCCGCCACGATGCTCTACGCTCTGCGCGAGGCGCTGGTCGTGATCCAGGAAGAAGGACTGGAAAAGCGTTTCGAGCGCATCAGGACGAATCACCAGGCGTTCGTCGCCGGCGTCGAAGCGATGGGGCTCGAGATGCTGGTGGCGCCGTCCCGCCGGCTCTGGCCGCTGAACACGCCCCGGCTTCCCGACGGCATCGACGACGTGCAATTGCGCC
>JBBIMZ010000690.1:0-2079 GCA_037444135.1 Solibacteraceae bacterium | reverse complement strand
CCCGGGGGTAGTCGAACCAGCGGAGATCCCGTAGCTCCAGCCGCAGTCCCGCGCGTCTCGAAAACCAGTACGTGGCCCCGCCGCCGTAGTGGAAGAAATGGCCCACTCCGGAGCGGAAACCGAGCGTATAGCCTCCGGCCACGAAAGGAACGAATTTCCGCTCCCGGGCGAAGTGGTAGCCGCTCGAGACCGAAGCCAGGCCGACGCCCGCCGACGGTGCGGAGGCAGGGAACAGGTAGGCCAGGTCTCCCCCGAGGCTCCAGCCCCTCCTCAGAAAGCCCTCCCCGCCTCCGCCGAACGCCAGGCCGCTGCCCGGATCGTCGAACGGCTCGGCGAGAGCGAAGAACGCGTATCCGTGAAAGCGATACGCAGAGGGCGCGCCGCTCTGGGCCGCGGCCAAGCCGCTTGCGACCCAGGCGGCGAAGGCGGCGGCGCGCAATCGCCTCATGAGGCCACCTCCGGTTGCCGGCGAAGCCAGGCGATAAAGGCCCGCAGTCCCTCCTTGAAGCTCGTCCGGGGTGCGTAGCCGAGGAGCCGTGCGGCCTTTTCAATGTCAGCCCACGTCCGGGGCACGTCGCCCGGTTGCGGCGGCAGCCTGTCAAGTTTCGCCTCCACGCCGAGGATCTCCTCGAGCGCCCGCACCATCTCGGAAAGACTGATCGTGCGGTTGTTGCCGAGATTGATCACCTCATAGGCGGAGCCGTCATAATCGATGGCGGCCCGCACGCCGGCGATGGTGTCGTCGATGAAGGTGTAATCCCGGCTCGCCGTCCCATCACCGTAAAAAGGCACCGGCCGTCCGCCGAGCATGGCGCGGGCGAACTTGTGAATGGCCAGATCCGGCCGCTGGCGCGGCCCGTAAACAGTGAAAAAGCGCAGCGCCAGAAAGCGAATTCCGTACAGGTGGCTGTAGACGTGCCCCAGCAACTCCCCGCTCACCTTCGTCGCCGCGTACGGGCTGATCGGCAGCAGCACGGGCGTGTCCTCGCGCCACGGAACGTCGGGATTGACGCCGTAGACGCTGCTGCTCGAGGCGAACACGAACTGGCGGACGCCCCAGCGCCGGGCCAGCTCGAGCAGGTTCTGCGTGCCGCGGACATTCACCTCCTGATAGGCAATCGGGTCCTGGATCGACGGGCGCACGCCGGCCTTGGCGGCCAGGTGCACGATGACGTCGTAGCCGCCGCCGAGCAAGCGCTCGAGCGCGCCGCGGTCGCGGATGTCGGCCTCGACCAGCCTGTAGCGCTCCTGCGCGAGGTGCGCGGCGATGTTCCGCCGCTTCACCGCGGGCGCGTAAAACGGGTCGAAGTTGTCGACGGCGGTGACGCGCCAGCCCTCGCCGAGGAGGCGATCGACCAGGTGGCTTCCGATGAATCCGGCGGCGCCGGTGACCAGTGCGTGTCGAACGATCACACCTCCCGCTGCCGCGGCCCGCAGCCGGCGAATCCGTATAATAATCTAACACTCGAGTGCTACGCATCCTCTTCTGGCTCCTGACGGCGGCCGCGATCGCATGGGCCGCCTTCGATCCCCGGCTGCGCGACGCCGAGGGCATTCCCACGGGCGCAATCTGCCTGCCGCTTTCGCTGGCCGCCGCTTCGCTTGTGCTCGGCGCGGCCTGGCGGTCCGAGTGGCGGCGAGCGGCGCTGTGGTTGGCGCTGGCGCTCGCCGGGCAGGCCGCGGCGCTGCAAATGATCGATGCCGGCACGCGCCTTCACTACCAACACTACCGGCCGCTGGGCTGGCTGGCGGCGCATCGGCCGTGGCTTCTGGTGCTTGCCGGTTTTCAGACGGCCGCCGTCGTCGCGGGGTGGCGCCGCCGGTGGCGCCCGGCCTGGGGCTGGCTCCGCCGCCATTTTCGCTGGTGGCAACTCGGCGGCGTGGCGGCCGTGTTTGCGCTTACGGCGGCCACCGTCTCCGAGGACGTGCGCTTTTATGCCGCAGAACTCGCCTTTGCCGCGCTCCTCCAGGCGGTCAACTTGGGCAACATCGCGCTCGTCGGCTGGAGCATTCCCGGCGGCGCGCTTCCCCAGCTGGGCGAGCGCCTGGCGGCATGGTTCGGCGACTCCGGACCGGCGC
>JBBIMZ010000689.1:0-2082 GCA_037444135.1 Solibacteraceae bacterium | reverse complement strand
GGCGGGCTGACCGACGGCCTGAACGAATATGTCCAGGTGATCCGGGTGAACAACCCGCTGGGAGCGACGAGTTTCACGCATCAGTTCGTCAACGTGGGCAACATCGAGGTCTTCGCGACGACCTTCGTGCCGAACGCCCCGCAAAAGGGCAGCGAGTTTCTGCTCGAGGTGGACAGCCGCGACGCGATGGACGCCGTTTGGCGAAAGGACACGCTGTGGTTCACCACGACGATCGATCCGGAGCGCGGCCCGGACGAGGGCCAGGCCACCGTCCACTGGTTCAAACTGGACACTTCGGCCGTGCCTTCCGGGCCGATTGTGCTCGCCGATCAAGGCAACGTCGGAGGCGAAGACATCGCTCCGCGCACCTCGACGTTTTATCCGGCGATCGCGGTCAACAGCCGAGGACAGGTCAAAATCGGCTTTTCGGCCTCCGCTCCGACGATCTATGCGGGCGCCTACGTGACCGGCCGCGGCGGCAGCGATCCTCCCGGAAGCGTCCGGGCCTCGGAGCTGGTGCGGGCCGGGGTGGCCCCGTACAAACGATTTTTCGACTCCTTCCGAAACCGCTGGGGCGATTATTCGGGAATCGCGCTCGATCCCGCCGACCAGGACGTCTGCTGGGTCTTCAACCAGTACGCCGACACGCGCGGCACTCCGACCGACGGCCTCTTCGGCCGCGAGACGGGCCGCTGGGGCACGGCCTGGGGCAAGTGCACGCTCCCTTGAGCGGAGCGGAAGCTAAGCGGTCAAAAAGATCCGGCGCCGGTACATCCAGTACAGGATCAGCCACTCGACGGCGATGAAGATGCCGTATTGGAGGAGCGGCCCCCAGACGCCGGCGGCCGCCGCGAGCCCCGCCGTGAAGATATCGACGTGCCTTTTGAGCGGCACCAAGGTCCGCCCCATGTAAACGGCGAGCGCGTTCATCCCGATCACCACGAAGAAAAAGGCCCAGCGCCGCGCGCCGCGGACGTCGATCACCCAGTAGAAGAGCAGGAACATCAGGCAGGCCCAACCCGCCGAAGCCAGGCCGTAGGAAGTGGTCCAGAGTTTCATGATGATCGGGATCACAGGGGATAACGCCCAGCCCAAAGCCAGGGCGCCCAGGCCGGTGAATGCGATGACGGCGCACTTGGTCCGCGCCGGCCCGCCGCTCATCAGCAGGCGCCCGAGCAACAGCCCGAGGATCGTCGTCGAAAGCACCGGAATCGTGCTGAGCACCGTTCCCCAGCCTTCCTCGAGAGACCGCCCCAGCACGGCCAGATCCACCGCCAGCACCAGATTGGCGCCCCGGGCGTAGCTGCCGGCGGGAATCCCCGGCGCCGGGACCAGCGCCAGGAGCAGGGCATATCCCGCCAGTATGCCCGCCGCAACGGCGGCTTGAAACCGCCAGGACTTCCGCACGAGCAGGAACGCGAACAGATAGGCGATCGCGATCGGTTGGAGCGCGCTCGACAGCTCGATCAGATACGGCGCGCCCAGATGGACCGACTCGCGCACCGAACCGAGCAGGAACAGGACCACGAAGCGGCGCAACACGCGGAGGAAAATCTCCCGGTGCGATTGCGTCCGGATCCGCTTGGCGTAGGAGAACGGCAGCGACATGCCCGTCATCAGCATGAACGACGGCCAGATCAGATCGTAAAAGCGCAAGCCTTCCCAATCGCTGTGCCGGAGCTGGCCGGCCAGCATCGCAATCGCCGGATTCTGCCCGAGCTGCTCGAGCCCGCGCACCAGTTCCGCGCCCCCGACGATCCAGAACATCGTGAATCCGCGGAAGGCGTCGAGCGAGACCAATCTCGCCGGCGTGCCCGCGCCTGCTTCAGCCGCCATGAGAAACCTGAGCTGTGGCCAGCCGGATCAGATGCGATCCGACGCCTTTCGGGATCCGAACGGTTCGTCGCTCGGGCGGCGAACCCGGCAGGCGGGTCCTCGTCTCGTCGGACAAATGCAGCACCCACCGGGATTCGTGCGCGGCGAAATAGCGGCAGTAGTGGGGGTCGTAATTCAGTCTCAGGGCCGCCTCGCCGGCCCCCGCCGGCGCGCGCTCGACCCGCGCGTGCAGATAGCCGCAGTACT
>JBBIMZ010000688.1:0-2095 GCA_037444135.1 Solibacteraceae bacterium | reverse complement strand
GGTCTGTTCCTGAGCCTGCTGCTTGGCGTCAGCGCTTTCGGGCAGGTCATGCTCGGACCCGGCTGTGCCGTGGTGATCGATCCCGCCGAACCGGCCGCGCTCCGCAGGGCCGCCGAGGACCTGGCCGCCGACCTGAGCCGCGTGCTCGGCCGGCCGTCGACCGTGGCCGTGGCGGCGCCTCCCGGCCCGCACATTGTGGTTTGCCTGAGCAGGCCGTGTCCGGCGGGTGTCGAACGCCCCTCAGGAGCCGAGACGCTCCGCATCCAGACCGCCGGGGGCGCCGTGGTCCTGACGGGTTCGGACCTGCGCGGAGCGATCTACGCCGTCTACGAGTTCGCCGAACGGTTTCTCGGCGTCGAACCGCTCCACTACTGGCTCGACCAGGAGCCCAGGCGCCTGAGCCGAATCACGGTTCCCGAAACGCCGCTGCCCACTCCGGAAGAGCTGCGGCTGCTCCGCGAAACGCCGCTGACGCTCGGGCCGCCTTCGTTTCGGTATCGCGGCTGGTTCATCAACGACGAGGACCTGCTCACCGGATGGTGCCCCGCCCGAACGCCGGGGGCGGCCATCTCCCTGGAGTGCTGGGACCGAATCTTCGAAGCCCTGCTGCGGCTCAAAGGGAACATGATCGTCCCCGGCACGTTCATTTTCCCCGACGAGCCCCAGGTGCGAGCGGCGAGCGAGCGGGGACTGATCATCACCCAACACCATCTGGAGGTGCTGGGCACGAACACCTACCGCTGGCCCGAGGACCAGCCGTATGCGCTCGCCACCCACCCGCAGTTGCTGCTCAACGCCTGGCGCAACTCGCTGCGCGCGTACCGGCCCGAGCAGGAGGTCATCTGGACGGTGGGCTTTCGCGGAAAACACGACGTGCCGTTCTGGCGCGACGACCCGAGCGCCGGCGCCACCGACGAAGAGCGCGCGCGGACGATCCGCAAGGCCATCGATCTTCAGGTCGAGCTCGTCCGCAACGAGCGGCCGGGCGCTTACCTGTTGATGAACGCCTGGCGCGAGGCGGCGCCCTTTATTCGCCGCGGGTTGCTCTCTCCCCCGCCGGGAGTCACCCTGGTGTGGCCGGACAACGGTCACGGCCTCATCGAAGACGAAGGGCGCATCGGGCCGGGCCAGGGAGTCTACTACCACACGGCGATGTTCAACTCGGCCGCCAACCAGCTCACCGAGATGGTGCCGCTCGAGCGGATCGAGCGGGAGCTGGGCCGCGCGGCTCGCGCCGGTGCGACCGAGTATCTGCTGGTGAACACGAGCGACCTGCGGCCGGTCGTGCTGACCACGGAGGCCGTGATGCGCCTGGCCTGGGACAGCCGTCCGTGGACGGGGCCGTCCGGCGGGCAGGCGGCTCGTTTTCTCGACGAGTGGTGCCGGCGCCAGTACGGCGCGAAAGCCGCGCCGCCGGCCGCCAACTACTATCGCGCCTACTTTGCCGCGCCGGGCCGCTACGGTCCGGCCGAAGAAGACACGCTCGCCGACAACGCCTATCACACCTTCGCGCGCTTTATCCTGCTGGCGATGCTCACGGGCCGCAAGCAGGCGCCCGCGCGGCACCTCGAGCCCGGCACGAGCTTCGACGAGTTCCTGGCGCTCGCTGGAAAGGCCGTCTCCGAAGCCCGCCCGCGCTGGAAACAGGCGCGCGATCTCGCGCTCCAGGCCGCCCCCCTCGTCGAGACCTCTCGACGGCCGTTCTTCTCCTTCCACGTGATGGCGCAACTGGGAGTTCACGAGCACTCCAACCGGATGCTGGGGGAAGTGATCGAAGCCTGGCGCGCCCCCCAAGGCGAGCCCAGGATGCGCCATTTGCGCGGCGCCGAGGCGGCGGCCCGCTCCGTGCTCGACGCTCTCCGGAGCGCCGGGTACGGCAAATGGAAAGGGTTCTTTTCCTACGATCTGTTCGTAAACGTGCGCCACACGCTGCGGCTCATCCAGGCCGAGCTGGCCCGCTCGCAAGGGCTTCCCGTGCCCGCCGATACCGTGTTGCTGCCGCTCCCGCAGGATTCCTACCTGCTGCTCAAAGCCTATCAGGGCGCCCGGCGCGTGCCGGTGGACTGAACTCGATGCAGGCCGGGACACGGCGAAC
>JBBIMZ010000687.1:0-2098 GCA_037444135.1 Solibacteraceae bacterium | reverse complement strand
GGCCTGGATCGCCGTCACGCGGCCCGGCTCCCAGAAGATCTTCTCCACGGGCGCCTGCAAGACGACGCGCGAACCGCGCTGCTCGACGCGTTCGCGAAATCGCTGCCACATCATCCCCGGGCCGCGCCGCGGATAGTGAAACTCGTGGATCAGCGTCTTGATCACCTTTTCCTTGTCGCCGGTGGACTTCTGGGGGAACAGGGCGTTCTGAATCACCGACATCATCGAAAGGCCCCGAATCCGCTGGGCGGCCCATTCGGCGCTCAGCTCCGTGCAGGGGATCCCCCAGACCTTCTCCGTGTAGGTCTTGAAAAAGATGCTGTAAAGGCGGCGGCCGAACCGGTTCGTCACCCAGGCGTCGAAGGTCGTCTCCGGGCGGATGGGCCGCAGTTGCGCTTTCAGGTAGCTCAGGCCGCACCGCAGCGCCTCGCGGAGCCCCAGCCCCCTGAGGGCGTCGAGCGGCACCAGGGGGTATTGAAAAAACTTCGAGTTGTAGTAGATTCGCGACAACCGCGGCCGCGACAGGAAGTCATCCCCCATGACCTCCTTCCACATCCGCTCGACCAGGGTGACCTTGGTGAAGAAGCGGTGCCCGCCGATATCGAACAAGTAGCCCTTATACTCGGCCGTCTGGGCCAGCCCACCGACCGCGTTGCTCTTCTCGAGTATGATCGACCGAATGTCGTACTTCGCCAGCTCGTAAGCGGCGGTCAAACCCGCAGGCCCCGCCCCCACAATGACGACCGGAAACCTCACTCAGCGCCTCCTCCGAAATCACTGGCGTGACAGCTTAATGCCATAGTTTATCATTTGGATGCAGCCCGCCGCTGTTCGGCTGCGGCGAACCGCCGGCGGCGGGGCGGCGCCTCAAAAGCCTTCGAGCAGATGGCCCAGCTTTTCTTTCTTCGTGCGAAGGTATTCGGAGGCTGTCGTCGTATGGGGCACCTGGCAAGGGACGCGTTCGGTCACCGCGACGCCGGCCTGCTCGAGGGCCTGAATCTTGTCGGGGTTGTTGGAGATCAGCCGGACGCGGCGCAGGCCGAAATGGCGCAGGATCCCGGCCGGAAGGTGGTAGTTGCGAAGGTCGGCGTCAAAGCCCAGGAGCTGGTTGGCTTCGACGGTGTCGGCGCCCTGGTCCTGCAAGGCGTAGGCCCGGAGCTTGTTCAGCAGGCCGATGCCGCGTCCTTCCTTGTGTTCGTAGATCAGCACGCCGCGGCGCTCTTCGGCGATCAGCGCCAGCGAGAGCTCCAGCTGAGCCCGGCAGTCGCACCGCAGGCTGTGAAAGACGTCGCCTGTCAGACACTGCGAGTGGATGCGGACCAGCGGCGGCGGCTCGCCGGAAGGATCGCCCATGACCAGCACGACCGCTTCGTCGGTCGAAGCGCCGTTGCGGGCCTCGAACCCGTAAATGCGGAAGTGCCCGAAGCGGCTCGGAAAATCCGCCTCGGCCACTTTCTGTAACCCGATCTCCTCACCCACCGCCATCTGCGCGCCCGCGCGGCCCGGCTACGCCGCGATCTTACCCTTCATTATAATGTCCGGCAGGCCCGCATGTATGCCGAGCAGCATTGGATCGTGTTGCTGGTGAAGCTGGCGGTGGCGGCTTCCCTGGCCAGCATCATGGTCCGTTTCACCGCCTTCCAGCGCATTCTGATGCGGGAGCAGCGGACGCTCGAGCAGCGGCTCAAACTGGCTCTCGGTCTGGCCGGAATCTTTGCCGCCGGCGTCGGCACACGCGTGCTCACCAGGACCTACCGCGCGGTCGATCTGGGCCTGGAGGGGAGCCTGCTGGCCGGCGTGGTGGGCGGCTACGTCTCCGGACTCGTCGCCGGCGTGCTGATCTCGCTGCCGGCGATGTTCAACGGCGAGTACCTCTCGATGCCCCTGTTTGCCGCCGTCGGCGTCTTGGGCGGCTTGCTGCGCGATTGCGCCCCGGACCCGGAAGAGGTCTGGAAGTTCTCGCCGCTGCTTGATTTGAGCCTCTATCGCCTCTTCCGCCGCTGGTCGGATCACCGGCGCACCGCCTTCCACCTGTTTTTCCTCCTGGCGATCCTGTTCGCCGAGTTTATCCGCTTCAGCCTGGGGCGGCTCTTCGACA
>JBBIMZ010000686.1:0-2103 GCA_037444135.1 Solibacteraceae bacterium | reverse complement strand
AAGCGAACCTCCTGGGCCATCTCGGCCAGCTTCTTCACCAAAGCCGCGGGCATGCCCTGCGTGAACGCGTGCCCGTGCAAGACCTCCAACAGCGCCATTTGGCCCGCTCCTGGGGAATAATCCCCCCTTGGCATGGGTATCATTCGCCTGAATGCCGGTTCTCGGTCATCGCCACGCAATCCAATTGCCAGTCGAACTTCCCCAGGATGCCGGCATCTCATGACAACTTTTCCGTTGCGCCGCGGCGCCGGCGGTGGTATGCTGAGTACAACGTGGATTGATTTAGGTTCCGCCTCACCGGCGGAACTGGCTAATTGCAACCACGTAAAAAAAGTGCTAAAGGCGAATCGGCTCTCCCTAGGGAGCCATGGGCGGGCGCGGCGCCCGAGCCATGGAGTTTTCAGGGCCGAGACGCTAAAGCCTTTGATCAGCGCCTCAACGGGCGCAGGAGGTGTTATGAGCGTAAGGCCCGAGGCGGTATCGTCCGCTCCCACACTCATCGGCGCCGAAGGGGAGCTCGTCAGCGTTCGCGTGTGCATCGAAGCCCGCCTGCTTGAAAAGCTCCTTGACGCCTTGGCTACTCTTTCGTTCCCTGTGAACCCGCAGATCTACCATCAAGCCGCCGTCGGATACGTTCGCGCCGACGGCAGTGAGGAGATCGTCCCGACGACTCTGGTGGAGTTCCCTGCCTTCAGCGGCCGGGTAGCTGAGGTCCGACGGCTCCTAGCGGCGCACGGACTCGCGCCGGAGCTGGTGCGGGTGCGGAGCATGCTCGAGGAGCTCCACGTGGCGACCGATGTGGACAACGCGCCGCCGGGCGCACCCTACGCGAGGGTCCGTCTCTACAAGCACGTTCCCACCAGCTGAGGCCGCCGGAGTGGCTCGTGAATTGCTCGCCACAGGTAGGGTGCGGGCTTGGACGCGTCCCTTCTCGAGTCGGCCGCCGGCGGCGGCCCTGGCGGTGCTGCTGGCCGCATCCGTCTGGAGCCGCGCCTCCGAAGCTGATGCCTTGCGCCTCGAAGAGCGCATCCGCGAGCGGCATCTGCCGTATGGAACGATTCTGGATCCCGTGCTCGAAGACAGGCGCATCGCCGGCTACACCCGCTGCGGCGACTCGGCGCTGTGGACGGGCCATTTCTTGGCCGCCGAGTCGTTCCACTACGCCGTGACGCGCTCGGACACGGCCCGGGAGGGCGTTCTGGCGGCCCTGGCGGGCATCCGGGCGCTCGTCGACGTCACCGGCCGCGATCTTCCGGCCCGCTGCCTCGTTCCGGCGGACTCGCCGTTTGCGGCCGGCATTCTGTCGGAAGAAGCCGCGCACGGCGCTTTCCCCGGCACGCTGGGTGGGCGCGACCATCTCTGGGTGGGCAACACCTCACGTGACCAGTACTCGGGCATCTTGTTCGGGCTGGGCGTGGCCTTTGAGCTCGTCGAGGAGGCCGGCGTCCGCGATCAGGTCCGGGAGTTGGTCACGCGGCTGCTCGAGAAGCTCGTTCGCGACAACTGGACGGTCATCATGCCGGACGGCCGCGTCAGCACCGTCTTCTGGGGGCGCGCCGACCAGCAACTGAGTTTCCTCCAAATCGGCCGCCGCATCGCGCCCGAGCGCTTCGAATCGCTCTACAAGACCTACCGGTTCTGGTATGCCTCCTCGGTCGCCGCCCCACTGGCGGTCGAATCGCTCGACACACACAACTCCTACTTCAAATTCAATCTGGCGGCCATCAATCTGTACGCGCTTCTGCGGTGGGAGGAGAGTTCCTATTACCGCTGGTGGTATCAGCGCGGGTACGAAGTCTGGCGGCGCGCCACGGCCGGCCACGGCAACGCGCACTTCAACATGATCGCCCGCGCGATCGAAGGCCCCGATCCGGCGCGAGACGCCGAGACGCGCCTGCTGCTCGATCAGTGGCTCGAGCGCCCCGCCACGGACGAGTACCTGGACTGGCGCGGGGTCTACCCCGCCTGCTTCCAGCAAGACCGCGCCTGCGCTCCTCTGCCCGTGCCCCAGCGGATTCGAACCGATTTCCTCTGGCAGCGCAGTCCGTTCCTGCTCTACGGCTGCGGCACGGGCCGCGGCGAAGGCGCGGGCATCGACTACCT
>JBBIMZ010000685.1:0-2111 GCA_037444135.1 Solibacteraceae bacterium | reverse complement strand
CAGGATCCAGGCGTCCGGACGGATGTTGGTCTGCACGCGAATCGGGGCGTTGAAAGAAGCGTCTTGTTGGCGCACGCTGTGCAGGTCGCCGCCGACCCAGTCGCGCAAGGCGCCCACGGAGTTGACCATGACCTCCAGAAACGTGGCGCCGTGCGTCGCCAGGCGGATCGCGACGTGGTCGTCGGCGCGCAGATCGCTGTCGCGGCCGCCGCGGTCGGCGACGACCGGTTCCGGCTCGGCGGCACGCACCAGCAGCGCCAGCGTGCGGCCGTCGTGGACCCACTTGACGAGCGTCGGGTAGCGGGCGGGACGCGGGTGCGGCTCATTGCGAGGCAGTTCGAAGGCGGAAACGCCGGCCCAGGCGGGATCGTCCCAGCGGGGGGATGAAGGGTCGAGCGGGTCGGGCATCGGCGGCGCGGCGACGACGCGGCCCACTTCGAGGGGCGCATCGGCGTTGCCAAGCGGCGGCGGGCGATGGGCCGGCGGGGCGGCATTGCCCCAACCGGCCGGCCATGCCAGCTCGGAGTCGCCGCTGCCCCGGTTCGGCCAGGACCATTGGAACTCGGGCGCCAGCGGCCGCCGCGAGCGGATCCGGGTGATGCGCACCGCGGCGCGCCCGCGGTGCGCGCCGGCCCCATGCTCGAGCGGCAAGGCGAGCTCGACGGTCCAACCGGCCCGGGACACTGTAGCCGCCACCAAGGGCGCCGGCGATTCGATCTTGACGCCATCGCGCTCGAGCCGCCACGCACCCCAGGGATTCACCTCGATCGAATAGCGGTGCGCCGCCGCCTGCCGCCACTCGACGCGGAAGCGATCCTCGACCGGGGGCGAACCGGGATGATCGCGCTCCCAGCGGGGATTGCGACCCGCCGAGCGCGCCAAAACGTTGCCGCCGGGTTCCGGCAGATCCGCTGCAAGGCACAGGAAGGCGCCCGAGCGGCCCAAGCGGATCCGTCCGCCGAGCTGGACCGGCACGCCGTCTTCCGCGGGCGCCAGCGCGTAGGCCGGCATCTGCTTCCAGAAGTCGTCGTCCGCGGTCCCGTCGATGACGAGCCTGGCCCCGGACTGCGCCGGCCACGCCGCCGCGGCGCTGAGCAAGACCGCGAGGAGGCCCACGAATTTCATGCCGCCGACATGGGAAACTGTATCACGCCAGCGCCGGCGACGCGATCGAACCGGCCAGCCGGTATTCCCGGAGCTTGCGGTAGAGCGTGGTGCGGCCGATGCCGAGCAGGCTGGCCGCCAGGCTCCGGTCGCCGTTGGTGACCTCGAGCGCATGCAGGATGGCGCGCTTTTCGACTTCGGCCAGCGGCAGGATGGTGCGCTCCTGACCGGGACCCGGGCCAACCTGCGGGCGCGAGACGCCGCTCGTGTTGGCGGCTGCGGCCATCGCGGCGCACGCGGCCGTCGACGCATGCAGAAAGTTGCGCAGCGCCGAGGGCAGGTCGCCCAGGTGGAGCAGCGGCCCGCTGTTTACCGCCACCATGCGCTGGATCGAATTCTCGAGCTCACGCACGTTGCCCGGCCAGGGGTAGCGCCGCATCAACTCGCCGAGCTCGGCCGTCAGCTTGTGGCCGCGGCCGTACCGGTTCAGAAAATGTTCGGCCAGCAGCAGGATGTCTTCCTTGCGCTCGCGCAGCGGCGCCAGGCGGATCGTGACGACGGCGAGCCGGTAGTAAAGATCCCGGCGGAAGGCGCCGCGCTCGACTTCGCGCGCCAGATCGCGGTTCGTCGCCGCGATGATGCGGAAATCCGAGCGTTTGGTGACGAGCGAGCCGACAGGGCGGAACTCTTTTTGCTGGAGCACGCGCAGCAGCTTGGCTTGCAGTTCCAGCGGGAGTTCGCCGATTTCATCGAAGAAGGCCGCGCCGCCGTGAGCCAGCTCGATCAACCCGGTTTTGGCGGAAGCCGCACCGGTGAACGCGCCGCGGACGTGCCCGAACAGCTCGCTCTCCATGAGCGGCCCGACCAGCGCCGAGCAATCGATGGTGACGAACGGGCCGGAACTGCCCGAATGAATTGCGCGGGCCACCAGTTCCTTGCCCGTGCCCGTTTCGCCGAGCAGGAGCACCGGGAAGTTGCTGTGCCTCGCCTTCTCGATGAGACGCAGC
>JBBIMZ010000684.1:0-2112 GCA_037444135.1 Solibacteraceae bacterium | reverse complement strand
AGAAAATGTCCCAGTACTCCTTTAGGCCGCCGTTACTGTGGGCCATCGCGTGGGAGTATTCGCAAAGGATCAGCGGCATTTCCGGGCGCCGGGCCGCCAGTTCCTTCATGCGCGCCGGGCTGGGGTACATGAAGGAATTGACGTCGGCGTTGGAGCCGCCGTTGGCCGTCGAACCTTCGTAGTGGAAGGGCCGCGATGGATCGCGCTGCTTCACCCACCGGTAGGCCGCCGCGACGTTCAGCCCGTCGCCGGACTCGTTGCCGAACGACCAGAGAATTACCGACGGATGGTTCTTGTCGCGTTCGACCATGCGCCGGACGCGATCCAGGTGCGCCGCCTGCCAGGCCGGGTCATTCGTCAGCCGGTTGCGGGGATCGTTGCCGTAGTGGTGCGATTCGATATTGGCCTCATCGAGCACGTAGAGGCCGTAACGGTCGCACAGATCGTACCAGACCGGCGAATTGGGGTAGTGGGAGGTGCGCACGGCGTTGATGTTGAAACGCTTCATGAGCCGGATATCCCTCTCCATCAACGCCTCGTCGACCACTTTGCCGGTTTCGGGGCTGTGCTCATGGCGGTTGACGCCCTTGAGCAGGATGGCGCGGCCGTTGACGAGGAGCCGTCCGCCGCGGATTTCGACTTTGCGGAAACCCACGCGCACCGGGATGGCCTCGATGAGCGCGCCCCCGGCCCGGCGCAAACTCAGCAGCGCGAGGTACAGATACGGGGTTTCCGCCGACCACTTACGCGGATCTCGAACCGGCATCGCCAGCCGCACGCGCTCTTGCCCTCCGGCCGACACGGTCGCCGGCGCCGCCTGCCGCCCGATCAGCTTTCCGGCCGCGTCTTCCAGTTCGACTTCGAGCGTCAGCGCGGCCGGCTGCGCGCCGAGATTCGACACCTCGGCGGACAGCTCGAGCGTCGCATCGCGGTAGGCGGCATCGAGCTCGGTGCGGACTTCGAAGTCCCGAACGTGCACGGCGCCGCGGGACCACAGGAACACGTTGCGATAGATGCCGCTCATCCGCCACATGTCCTGATCCTCGAGAAATGCGCCGTCTCCGAAGCGATAGACTTCGACGGCGAGAAGGTTCTCGCCGGGTTCGAGAAGCGGCGTGATGCGGAACTCGGCCGGCGTGCGGCTGTCCTCGCTGTAACCGGCGCGGCGGCCGTTCACCCAGACATAGAAGGCCGAGTCGACGCCTTCAAAGTGAAGATAGACCTCGCGGCCTTTCCAGGTCTCGGGGATCGTGAAGCGGCGGCGGTAGCTGCCCACCGGGTTCCAGTCGTGCGGGACGCGCGGCGGCTGCGACGGGTCCTGCGGCCAGGGAGAGAGGATGTTGGTGTAGATCGGGATGTCGAAGCCGTGCAGTTGCCACACCGAAGGCACCGCGATGGTGCGCCAGGAGGTGTCGTCGTAGTCGCGCCGGTAGAAGTCCAGCGGGCGGTCGGACGGCCGGAGCGAGCCCTGGAATTTCCACTCGCCGTTCAACGACAGGCGCCAGGGCGAGCTCGTGCGGCCGGCCGCGCGCGCCAGCTCGCGGCTCGGGTAGGCCATCATCGTCGCGTGCGGTTTCTCGGTTCCCTTCTGGACGACGGCACGAACATCCCATTCCGGCCGCAGGGCCGCCGCCACGGAACCGAGCGCCAGCGCCCACAGTGCGATGCGAGACATACTCCTTGAAAGTAACGCAAAGCGGGCCGCGCGCGTGCTCTTCGGGCAGCGTGTGCTACAGTGAAATTCCACCTCTTCCCGCATGGAGCCACACGCAACGACAAGCGCCGGGGAGCGGTTTGAGCACCTGGTGGAGATCATGGCGCGGCTGCGGGCGCCGGACGGCTGCCCATGGGACCGCCAGCAGACCTTCGAGTCGATCAAGCCCTATCTGCTCGAGGAAACCTACGAAGTGCTCGACTCGATCGACGCCCGCGACTGGCTGGCGCTCTGCGAAGAGCTGGGTGACCTGCTGCTCCAGGCCGTCTTTTTCGCCCAGATGGCCTCCGAAAAAGGCCTGTTCACGATCCGTGATTCGCTGGACGCCATCGTCACGAAGCTCATCCGCCGCCACCCGCATGTGTTCGGAGACGCGCGCGCGGAAACCGCGGCAGAAG
>JBBIMZ010000683.1:0-2119 GCA_037444135.1 Solibacteraceae bacterium | reverse complement strand
AGCGCCGCCAGCGTCAGGCCCGCGACCGCCCCCGGAACCCCTCCCCGGGCCGCGCCGCCCGCGACGAGCAGCGCCGTCAGCAGGCCCCCGGCCAGGCTCGTCGCCGCCAGGGTCCGGAAGGCTTCGAGGCCCGCCAGCGCTCCTGTTTCCACTCCGAGCACCGTCATCGCCCAGATCAGCCCCGCGGCCATCCGAAGCGGCCCGGCAAGTTCAGGGGCGTTCAGCACCGCGCTGGCAAGCCGGCCGGCGCCGAGCCAGACGGCGGCGGCCGCCCCGGCCCCGGAGACGAGCCCGAGCAGAGTGCACAGCGAGAGAATCCGCCCCGCTTTGGCTGGATCGATGTCGCAACTGACGGCGATGTGGCGCGTCGCGGTCACGCCGAGGCCCGCGCCCGCGAAGATCCCCGCCATGCCGACGGTGTTCTGGATCATGCTCAGCTCGCCGAAGCCGTGCGCGCCCAGGATCCGCGCCGCCATGGCGAAGGCGAGCAGGCGCAGACCCTGCGAAACGCCGGCGTCGGCCAGGCACCAGAGGGCGCCGCGGGCAAAACGGGCGCGCACCGAGCCGGAGGCGAGCATCCGCCGGCCGCTCGCCGCCGCCGCGCGCAGGCCGAGTCCGGCAGCCGCCACTGCTTGCGCCATCCCGCTCATCCCTCAGGCGGCCGACGTGGGCCGGTAATACTTGCCGTAACGGCTGTAGGAGTAGTAGTAGCCGTTGCCCATGCCGTGATGGACTTCGTTCATGACGATGCCGATCAGATTGGCCCGCAGCCGCCGGAGCGTGCCGACGACGCTGGCCACAGCCTTGCGGTCGGTCTGGCCGGCGCGCGCCACCACGAGCACGCCGTCCACTACCGTGGCCAGCTGCAACGGCTCGGCGAAGCCCAGCAGCGGCGGCGCGTCGACGATCACCCAGTCGAACTCGCGCGCGGCCTCATCAAGCAGCTCGGCGATGCCGCGTCCGATCAGGTCCGAGGCCCGACGGGACGGCGGCCCGGCGGGCAGAATGGACAGGTTGGGAACCTCCTCGGGCTGGCACAGCAGTTCCTTCCAGGGCCGCCCGGAGACCAGCACGTCGGACAGACCCGCCGCGCCCGGGATGTTGAAGCACCGGTGCACGCTCGGGCGGCGCAGATCAGCGTCGATCAGCAGGGTCTTCTGGTTTTGCAGCGCGTGGGCCACCGCCAGGTGCGCCGCCGCCGTCGATTTGCCTTCCGACGGCGTGGCGCTGGTGACCAGGATCGAGCGGATGCTCCGGTCGAAGTCGGTGAGCAGAACCGAATTGCGGAGCGTCCGGATCGCCTCCTCGTAGAGCGCCACCGAATGGCTGCTCGGATCGCTGTGCCGGGCCAGCACGAGCGCGCCGTCGCCCGTACGCACTGTTCCGAGACGCCCCCGCCAGCCCCTGACCGTCGGCAGGCTCCCGATCACCTCAGCGCCCGTCATCCGACGAATCTGCTCCGGATCGCGGACGCTGGAGTCGAGCGCATCGCTGAGCACGGCCGCGCCCACCGCCACCAGGCTCGAGAACAGAAACGCCAGCAACAGATTCAGCTTCAGGTTCGGGAAGACCGGATCGACGGCCGGGCGGGCCGGATCCGCAATCCGGATGTTGCTGCTCTGGAAGCTGGCGTTGATGCCGGCCTCCCGGATCTTGCGCACCAGCTCCTCGTAGAGCGCCTTGTCGCTGTCGGCCTCCCGCTTCAGCGTCTGGTACTCGAACGAGCGCGCGTTGAGCCGGTCGAATTCGGCCTTGGTCTCCGTCACCGCCTGCTTGAGCATCCGCTCGCGGTTGACCGCCTCGCGGTACTCGATGGCGACGCGCTCGGCGATGTTGCGCCGCGCCTGATCGAGCTGGCCCTCGACTTCGGCCAGTTGCGCCGCCGCCTTGCGGTATTCCGGGTGGTTGGCGCCGTAGTGCGCCTTCACTTCGGCGAAGCGCTCGCCGGCCAGATTCAGCCGCGTCATCAGATTCCGCAGCTCGATCGCTTGATCGGAGGCCGCCGCGGCTTCGAGCGCTCCGTTGCGCACCGACTCGTAGGTGGCCTCTTTACGGACGCGGTCGGCCTGCGCGTTGGTGTATTCGGTGTTCAACTGCAACAGGCGCGCCGACAGAATGC
>JBBIMZ010000682.1:0-2127 GCA_037444135.1 Solibacteraceae bacterium | reverse complement strand
CATCCACTTCCCCGGCTTCGTGCCCGACGAAGACCTTCACCGCTTCTACGCCGCCTGCGAGGTCTTCGTCTTTCCGTCGTTGTATGAAGGCTTCGGCCTGCCGGTGCTCGAAGCGATGGCTTCCGGCCGCGCCGTCGCTTGTTCGAATACGACCGCCATGCCGGAGGTCGCTGACGCCGCCGCGATCCTCTTCGATCCCCGCTCGCCCGGCGAGATCATGCGCGCGCTGCGGGCTCTGGTGACCGACCCGCAGCTCCGGGCGCACCGCGCGCGCCTGGGCTTGAAGCGCGCCGCTTCGTTCAGTTGGACCGCGGCGGCCGAAGCCACGCTCGGCGTCTACTACGCGGTGGCGGGCGCGCCCGGCTGCGTGCCGCAACAGACCGGGTCTGCTACCGTAGTCCATTGATGCGCAGATCCTTTCGTGCCGCCGCGGCGTTGCTCTTGTGCGGCGCCGCCGGCGGCGGGGTGCCTTTCTCCGACCAGGAAGCGCTCCACTACCTGATCAACTGGCCGAGCGGCCTCAGCCTGGGCGAGTGCGAGATGTCGGCCAAACTCACGCAGGTCGAGGGCGGGGCGCCGCACTGGCAATTCGAGCTGCGCATGGACGCCGCCGTGCCCGGCTTTCCGGTCGAAAACCAGTTCCGTGCCATGGCCACAGCCGATCTGTGCTCCCTCGAATTCTCCAAGCGCGCCCTCCACGGCAGGCGCAAGACCGAGGAAAAGACCGTCTTCGACACGGCGGCCGGCGTAGCCACGCGCCAGACCAGCGGCGGCGGCAAGTCCGAGATCCCCATCCCGCGCTGCCCGCAGGACGCCCTCACGTTTCTGTATCACTTGCGAAGCGAACTCAGCCAAGGCCGGCTGCCCGCGCCTCAAACCATCTTCTTCGGCGCCCCCTACGAAATCTCGCTGCGCTACGCCGGAACCCAGGAAGTTCAGATCGGCGAGACGCGATACACCGCCGACCAGATTTCGGCCAAGGTGAAAGGCCCCGCTTCCGAACACGCGTTCGAGTTGCTGTTCGCTCGGGACGAGACGCGCCGCCCGCTGCGCATCACCGTCCCGTTCGAACTCGGCCGCTTCACCATGGAACTGGCGCCGTAACCGATGCGCGTGGCCTTTTTCTCGCCTCTTCCTCCCCGGAAGAGCGGCATCGCCGACTACTCCGCCGCGCTGCTCGAACCCCTGTCGCGCCTCGCCGAAATCGAGATCTTCGAGGATTCGGCCGCCGGCTTCGACCCGTGCCGCTTCGACATCGCCCTCTACCAGGTGGGCAACAACGGCCACCATGCCCTGGCCTACGAGACCGCCCTGCGCCACCCCGGCGTCGTCGTCCTCCACGAAGCCAACCTCCACCACCTGATCGCCGACCTCACCATCCGCCGGGGCGACTGGGATGCCTATCTCGACGCCGTGGCCCACGACGCCGGTCCCGAGGCGCTCGCTTACGCCCGCCGCGTGCGCGCTCTCGAAGCCGGCCCGGATTACGAAGGCGTCCCGATGCTGCGCCGCATCGCCCAGGCGGCGCGCGCCTTCATCGTTCACAGCCGGTTCGTCGAGCGCAAACTGCGCGAGGCCGGCTTCACCGGCCCTGTCGCCCGCATCCCGCACGGCGCCTGGACGGCAGGCGGCGACCGCCTCGCCTACCGCCGCCGGCTCGGGCTCGGCGACTCCGTGCCCCTGATCGGCATTTTCGGTTTCCTAAAGCCTTACAAACGCATCCCCGAGTCGCTCCGCGCCTTCCGCCGCCTGCTCCGCCTCCGGCCGGAGGCCAGGTTGATCCTCGTCGGCGAAGAGCACCCCCAGCTCTCCCTCGATGCGCTCATCGATTCGCTCGCTCTGGCCCCCGCCGTCCGCCACCTCGGCTTTGCCCCCCCGGCCGATTTCACCGGCTACCTCGCGGCCTGCGACATCGTGCTGAACCTGCGCTATCCCACCGTGGGCGAGACTTCCGGCACGCTCCAGCGCGCTCTCGGCATGGGCAGAGCCGTGATCGTCTCCGACGTCGGCGCCTTCAGCGAGCTCCCCGACGAGGTCTGCCTGAAGGTCCCCGTGGACGCCTCCGAGGAGGATCTCCTCTTCGAGTATTTGGACCTGCTGGTCTCGCGTCCCGACCTCCGCCGGCGG
>JBBIMZ010000681.1:0-2129 GCA_037444135.1 Solibacteraceae bacterium | reverse complement strand
AACAGCAGTTCGGCGCCGCCCAGCGCGATGCCTGGCGGACGATTCAGCGCGCCCACGCCATCGCCAACGGCGTCTACGTCGCCGCCGTCAACCGCGTCGGCTTCGAGGGGCCGCCCGAGGCCGGTATCGAATTTTGGGGCTCCTCGTTCGTCGCCGGCCCCTTCGGCGAGGTCCTCGCCGAAGCTTCCGCCGCCGACGAGGAGATCTTGATCGTCGAGTGCGATCCCCGCCGGGTGGAAACCGTCCGCCGCCACTGGCCCTTCCTCCGCGACCGCCGCATCGACGCCTACGCCCCCATCCTCCAGCGATGGCGCGCCTGATCCGCCTGCCTCCTCCCGGCTCCCGCATGCCCGCCGAATGGGAACCCCACCAGGCCACCTGGCTCGCCTGGCCTCATGAGCGCTCCGACTGGCCGGGCAAGTTCGCCCCCATCCGCTGGGTTTTCGCCGAAATCGTCCGCCACCTGGCGCGCGTCGAGCGCGTGCGCATCCTCGTCCAGAACGCCGAGGCGGCCCGCGACGCCCGCCGTACGCTCGAAAAGGCCGGCGCCGGCCTCCATGCCGTCGAGTTCTTCCTCTGCCCCACCGACCGCGGCTGGACGCGCGACTCCGGCCCCCTCTTCATCAAAGAACCCGACGGCCGCCTGGCTGTCACCGACTGGCGCTTCAACGGCTGGGCCAGGTACCCCAACTACCACCGCGACAACCGCATCCCCGCGTTCGTCGCCCGCCGCCTCGGTCTCGCTCGTTATCCGGCCGACATCGTCCTCGAAGGCGGCAGCATCGACGTCAACGGGCGCGGCAGCCTCCTCACCACCGAGGAATGCCTACTCAGCCCCGTTCAGGCGCGCAACCCCGGCCTTTCCCCCGAAGAGCTCGAGCGCGCCCTCGCGGGCTTTCTCGGCGCCCGTCACATCCTCTGGCTCGGCCGCGGGATCGCCGGCGACGACACCCACGGCCACGTCGACGATGTCGCCCGCTTTACCGGCCCGTCCACCGTGGTGGCGGCCGTCGAGCACGACAAGTCCGACCCGAACTACGAGCCGCTCCGCGATAACCTCGAGCGCCTCCGCCATATGCGCGACCAGGACGGCAACCCCCTCCGCGTCGTCCCGCTCCCCATGCCGGAACCGGTCATCTTCGACGGCCGGCGCCTCCCGGCCAGCTACGCCAACTTCTATATCGCCAACGGCCTCGTCCTCGTACCCACCTTCAACGATCCCCGCGACCGGCAGGCGCTCGCCACGCTCAGTCGACTGTTCCCCGAACGCCAGGTGGTCGGCATCTATTGCCGGGATCTCGTGCTCGGCCTCGGCGCCATCCATTGCCTCACCCAGCAGCAGCCGGCTTGACCGTCGGGCGCGATAATTGAATCCAAGAGGGCGCTCCGCCGCCATGCCGCTGGCCTCCTTCGACCCCCTGGTCGCCGCCTGGTTTCGCCGCCGCTTCGACCAGCCCACCGAGCCGCAGCGGCTCGGCTGGCCCGCCATCCGCGCCGGCTCCGACGTGCTCATCTCGGCGCCCACGGGCTCCGGCAAGACCCTGGCCGCTTTCCTGATCTCACTGGACGGCCTAGTGCGCGCCGCCCGCCGTGGAGCTCTCGAAGACCGACTGGAAACCGTCTACGTCTCGCCCTTGAAGGCGCTGAGCCACGACGTCCGCAAGAACCTCGAGCGCCCGCTCGAGGAAATCCAGACCTTGGCGCGGGAGTGCGGCTAACCGCTCGGAGCAGTTCGGGTTGCGGTGCGCACCGGCGATACGACCGCCTGGGAGCGGCGCCGGATGCTTGACCGGCCGCCTCATATCCTCGTCACCACGCCCGAATCCCTGTTTATTCTCCTTACGGCCGAGCACAGCCGCCGCCTCCTCGGCACGGCCCGCACCGTCATCGTCGACGAGATCCACGCCGTCGTCGACAACAAGCGCGGCGCCCATCTGGCGCTCACGCTCGCCCGGCTCGACGCCCTCGTCGAAGCTTCCGGCGGCGCCCGGCCCCAGCGCATCGGGCTGTCGGCCACCGTCAATCCCATCGGCGAAGTCGCGCGCTTCCTCGGCGACGAAGTCCGCGTCGTCGACGCCGGCAGCCGCCGCGACATCGACCTCGCCATCGAGGTCCCCAAAGACGAGCTT
>JBBIMZ010000680.1:0-2130 GCA_037444135.1 Solibacteraceae bacterium | reverse complement strand
GAAACGCGCCCACGAGATAATCGGACCGGAATTCGTATGAACTACTTTGCCGTTCTTCCCGTTTCGATCGCGATAGCCGTGACATTGTCCGCCGCGGCCTGCCGGCGCGAGCCGCCGCCGAGCATCGAGCCGACTTCGCCGCGGTTGAAGGTCTTCGGCCGGCTGCCGGAGGTGATGGCCTCCGAGAAGAACCCGGTCACCGAGGAGAAGGTCCGTCTCGGCCGGATGCTCTACTACGACACCCGGCTTTCCAGGAGCCAGACGCTTTCCTGCAATAGCTGCCACAAGCTCGAAGCCTACGGCGTTGACAACCAGCCGACTTCGGAAGGGCACAAGGGTCAGCGCGGCGACCGCAACTCGCCCACGGTCTACAATGCCGCGGGCCAAGTGGCGCAATTCTGGGACGGCCGGGCGGCCGACGTCGAGGAGCAGGCCAAGGGCCCGGTCCTCAACCCCGTCGAGATGGCGATGCCGTCGGAGAAGTACGTGATCGAAGTCCTCAAGTCGATGCCCGGCTATGTCGAGGCGTTCCGGGCGGCCTTTCCCGGCGAGAAAGATCCGGTGACGTACGACAATTTCGCGAAGGCGGTGGGGGCCTTCGAGCGCAAGCTGGTGACGCCCTCGCGCTGGGACCGGTTCCTGGCCGGCGACACCACGGCGCTCAGCACGGCGGAGAAGAAGGGCCTGGAAGAGTTTCTCACCGCCGGCTGCCAGACCTGCCATCTCGGTCCCTACGTCGGCGGCGGCACGTTTCAGAAGCTGGGCGTCGTCAAGCCTTGGCCGGACGAGTCGGACCTGGGCCGGTTCAAGGTGACCAACAAGCCGGCCGACCGCTTCGTCTTCAAGGTGCCGTCGTTGCGCAACGTCGCCAAGACCGGCCCCTATTTCCACAACGGCAAGGTCGCGACGCTGCACGAGGCGGTTCGCCTGATGGCCGAATACGAACTGGGCCTGGAGCTCAGGCCGGCGCAGATCGAAGCGATCGTGACGTTCCTCGACGCTCTGACCGGCGAGTTGCCCATGGACTACATTCGTCCGCCGGAGCTCCCGCCCTCGACGGCTCGGACGCCGAAGCCGGATCTGAGCGACTAACCGCGCTTGGTGCGGGCGACTTCGCGATAGGAGGCCAGCAGGCGCCGCGTCAGCGCGGCGGCGTCGTGCCGCTCCTCGACCAGCCGCCGCGCGCGCTCGGCCATGGCGAGCGCCCCATCCGGAGCGTCGAAGATCCGCAGAATCCCCCGGGCGAAGGAGTCCGCATCGTCGGCCAGGACACAGATCTCTCCGTCCTGGCCGGCGAGCCCCTCGGCGCCGAGCCGCGTCGACACCACCGGAATGCCGCTGGCGAACGCCTCGAGTAGCTTTACGCGCACGCCGGAGCCGCTGCGGATCGGACAGACGAAGACGGCGTAGCGCCCCAGGGGCTCCCGGATGTCCTCCACATAGCCGAGCAGCTCAACCGAACCGGTGGGAGTGGGAAACGAGTGCGCCGGCGGCGGCTCGCTACCGACGACGATGAGCCGGGCCTGCGGGCGCTCGGCGAGGACCCGCGGCAGAACGCGCTCGATCAGCCAGTGGAGCGCCTGAAGGTTCGGCTGGTGGCGGAAGCTGCCCACGAAGAGCATCGTGAACGGTTCCCGGCTCCCGGCGGTGAAGCGATACCGGCTGACGTCGATGCCGGAGCGCAACGACCAGTCGGCCCGGGCCGCCACCGACGGCAGGAATCCGGCGACGTAGTCGGCGTTTTCCCGCGTGCAGAACTGCACGCGGTCGAACCGGCTCAGCAGCCGCAGCTCGTAACGCAGCGCCCGCATGTACTCGAGCGCCGCCCGCGCTTTGCTCCAGGCGCCGTTCAGCTCGGGTAACAGCCGCGCCACCGACTGGAAGTAGACATCGTGCTCGAACAGCACGGTGGCGATCCGGCGGTAGGCCCCGCCGTACTGGCCCATCGAGAAATACTCGAGCTGGAGCACGTCGATCCGGTCCATGTAGATCTTCCGGTGGATCCGCCAGTGCAGCTCCTCGATGTCGAACTCGCGGACCGGGAACGGCGTGAGGGAGGCGAACCGGCGAGGCCGCGCCCCGGAGCGGACCAGGAACTCCGCACTCGCGCCCCGCGCGGCCAGCTCGTTG
>JBBIMZ010000679.1:0-2139 GCA_037444135.1 Solibacteraceae bacterium | reverse complement strand
TCGCCGGACTCACGGAAAACTGGTATATTTCGCGCATGGCTTGGCGCCGCGGCAAGGTGCTGATTCCGCACAACTGGCACGGCGGCGGCACGACGATGGCCAACGCCGCGCTGGTGGCGAGCCTTCCCAATCGCGAGTATCTCGAACTCAATCAGACCTACAATCCGCTCAAAGAGGAGATCTTCAAAGAGCCGCTTCGGGTCGTGAAGGGGCGGATGGCGCTCCCGCGCAAGCCGGGCTTCGGTGTGGAGCTGATCGACGGCGTGGAGAAGAAATTCCCCTACGTCCCCGGCAGCTTCCAGTACAAGAATCCGCGCCTGCTACGGAGCCCCGGCGCTCAGCTAAGTTTGGAGGGCGCCGGCCGCGGGCGAGCGGTTCGATGAGGTCGAGGAGCAGCGGAAATGCGGATAGGATCTTTGATGGCCGGGACCGCGCGGGCGGCGATGCTGGCCGGCGCCGCCCCACGCTCCATGCCCAAAGAGGTTCTGGCCTTCTATTACGGCTGGTACGGGAATCCGGAAGTCAGCGGAAAGTGGAATCACTGGAAGGAAGTCGATCCGGTCAAAAAACGATCGCCAATTCGATCCATTGGCCGGTCCTGGGCGCATGCGACAGCCACGACCTGAAAGCGATCGAGCAGCACTTTCAGTGGGCCCGCAAGGCAGGCTTGACGGGCTTCATCGTCTCCTGGAGGGCCAGGCGGCCCGGATCTTCGACAAAATCCACACTTACAACCCGACGGTCCGAATCAAGGGCGTGACGCCGGAACAGATCCGGGCGTGGGCCAAGGAGTTTTACCCGATGATTGTCAAGACGGCCGGCGACAAGATCGCCGCCGTGACCGTGATTCCCGGCTATGACGACCACAAGCTGGGACGGGCCGAACCGCGGCCGATCACTAAGGCGCGCCGCCGGCCGGTTTCGGGGAACTGAGGCGGGTCGGCCGACCGCTCGCCTCCACCGGCGCCAGCCGGTAGCCGAAGCGGTGCTCCCGGCCGGAGTCGATGCGGTAGGCAGGCAGCGGCCAGGCGTTCTCGCTCCAACTGTCGATGCCGCCGACGCCCATCTGGCGGCCGTCCAGGTTCAGGAAGATCTGCGGGCGGCGCTGCATCTGGAAGGCGTAGGCGGCGCGCTCGATGTCCTCTTTGGCGTAATGGCGGGCCGAGACGCTCAGCAGCGGTTCGCCCGCGGCTTCGAGCCCCACGCCCTGTGCGTTGGTCAATCGAACCCAGCGCACGTCGGTCTTGTTGCCGTTTTCCTGGGGGCGCGAGTAGTCCACCCATTCTTTGTCGACCGTCGAATGATAGACGTTGACGCGCTCGAACTGGCGATCGATGTAAGTCTCGACGGGACCGCGCCCGTACCAGGCGATGTCCTCCAGGCCCGGCGCGAGCACCAGTTCCGTCCCAAGGCGCGGCATCATGGGGCGACTTCGTGTCCCCGGACGGTAAGTCATTTCGACTTCGATTTCACCGCTTCCGTGAATGACATAGTCGAGCTCGACCGAAGCGTTCAGCTCCGGGAGGGGCCCCAGGGCGGCCACTCGCGCCGAGCGTTCGTCGCGCCGCTCGATGCTCAGGCGTTCGGCGCGCCACTGGGGGCCGGCGTTGCGCCAGAGCGTGATGTTGCGCGCGGGATCTCGCTCAGCCGCCGGCCGGACGGCCTTCCAGGCGCCGCGGTCGTTGTCGGTCGGGGCGCGCCAGAAATCGGGCCGCGGGCCCCGCTCGATCAGCACCGCGCCGCGGAAGCGGTAGTCAAGAAGGAGTCCTGTCGTCTTATCCAGACGGACCGAGAACGCCGGTCCGGAGAAGCGCGCTTGGCCGGCGTCTTCTTCAACTTTGAGCGCGGCACCGCCGGGCGCGCGGGGCTGTGACGGCGCCCGGACCGGCAGGGGGAATTGCTCCCAGGCGAGCTCGTGGCCGGCGGGCGCCCAAGTGGTGGCCGCTTTCAGCACGAAGCTCAAGTTGAGCCAGTATTCGCGGCCCGGCTCCGGCGTGATCTTGGGCAGCGGCAGCGTGTACTCTTGGGCGCCGCCGGGCGGAATATCGAGTTCGGGAAGCCTCCCGGAGGCGAGCACCGCCCCGTCGGCGTTCAACTCCCAGAGTCCCTCGGCGACGTCGGCCGCGTTCAGAAAATCGA
>JBBIMZ010000678.1:0-2145 GCA_037444135.1 Solibacteraceae bacterium | reverse complement strand
CGAACTGCGACCACATATGAGCGTGGGGCGCCAGCTTGACGCCTTCGTCGCGGCAGCGCTTGCCGAGTTCGGAGAGCACCTTGACGATCTGGCGCAGGTCTTCATCCGTCGTGCCCTCCGGACGCCGGGGACCTAGGTTGATCTTTAGGTGCGTGCAGCCGAAGTGCTTGATGAACCGCACCAGGCGCAGATGATCGCGAATGAGCGCCTCGTGCCGCGCCGGGTCGTGAAAATGCATCTCGAGCGGGCCGCCGTTGGAAATCGTCACGAAGCGGACGCCGATCTCGTCGAGCTCCTGCCTCAATTCCGCCGGCTTTTCCCAATAGTCGGTGAAGTAGTGGATAAAGGACTCGACATAGCGGTAGCCTACCTCGCGCGCCTCGCGAAACGAGCCGAAAACGTCCTTCTCCCAGCCGCCGCGCGTGTTCGTCGTGATCCCGACGCGGTAGCGCGGCGCAGCCGCACGGCTCAGCCCGGCCGCCAGCCAGGCGAACTCCCTGCGCGTCACCGGCATCCCTACACCCCTTTCTGCCGCCCGCCTAGTCGGCGCGGTTCCCCGCGATCCAGACCATCTCGATCGAGCGGGTGTTCCGGATGTTGTCGAGCGGGTTGGCGCCGAGCACCACCAAATCCGCCCACTTGCCCTTTTCGAGCGTTCCCAGGTCCCTCGCTCCCAGGTACTCGGCGGCGCGCCCTGTGGCCGAGCGGAGAATCTCCATCGGCGTCATGCCGAGCTCCGCCATCAGTTCCATTTCCCAGTGATCGAAGTAGCCGGAAAAGCGCGCCGGCGGTCCCGTGTCCGTGCCGAAGCCGATGCGCACGCCGGCGTCGGAGAGCGCTTTGAGATTCTTCTTGGCGGTGGCGAGAAACTCCTCGTAGCGGCCCAGGTTCGGATCGGCCTGAAGCTTCGTTCGATACTCGGCGCTCTTGAGTGTGGCGATTACGTCTTTGGGCACTGAGCGCGTAAAGAAGGGGTCGTCGAGGAACGGGTGCGGTGTGGCGTACACAAAGGTCGACACTTCGCGCGTCAGCGTGGGAATCTGCCACGTACCGCGCTGCTTCATCAGCCGGATCAGCTCCTGGTCGACGGGCCGGTCCCGCACGCTGTGGGCCAGCGCATCCACGCCGGCCTGAACCAGTTGCTTGGCGTCCTCCAGATAGAACATGTGGGCTGCCGCCTTCAGCCCGCGTTTGTGCGCTTCGGCGATGATCGCCCGGCACAAATCCATCGAGATTTTCGGCTCCTTGCCCAGGTGATCGTCCACCCAGATCTTGACGACGTCGACGCGCTTGTCGGCCAGTTGCGCCACGGCCTTGCGGACATCCTCCACCGTTTCGACTTCGAACGGGACGCCCTTCATGCCCGGCGCCGAGACCGGGTAGCCACCCTTGCCAGTGAAGCCCCGGCCGGCGGTGAAGATGCGCGCCACCGAGGGCCGACCGGCGCGCTGCTCGGCGCGCACCTGATAGATCAGGTCCGGGTCGGCGCCCATGCTGACGACCGCGGTCACGCCGTAGGAGGCGTACGTGCGGAGCTGCTGGTTGAGGTTGTCCCGCGTGAAGAACTTCGGATCCTGCACCAAGCCCTTGACGTTGCCGAGGTGTACGTGCAGGTCGATCAGCCCCGGCATGACGTACTTGCCGGTCAGATCGATCCGTTCCGCGTCCGCCGGGGCTTTCATTGCCGATTTCGGACCGGCATATTCGATCCGGCCGTCGCGCACCACCAGCGCCGCCCCCGCCACCGCCGGCCTGCCCGTGCCGTCGATCAGCGTGAAATTCTCGAGAATTTTGGTCTGGCCGGGCGCCGCGGCCGGAGACAGCAACGCCAGCAGAAGAGGCAGCACTCGTCGATAGGCCATGGCAGCTTCCTGGTGTCGGGATTGTAGCACAACAAGCGTTGCGGTCAGGATGCCGGATGGATGGAGGCGACCTGCAACGTCTGGCCGTCCGGACGCACTTGGCCGGTGACCACGACGTGGCGCCCGGCGAGCCGCGCCCCGGCATCCTGGTCGGTCAGCACATAGATGTGGCGCCCGTCAAAGAGTGCATACCGGGCGCCGGGAAAACTCGCCACACACCGGCGCACGCAATCCGCCTCCGGGAGCTGGTGGCGACGGCCGCCTCCGCAGACGGTATCGGTGA
>JBBIMZ010000677.1:1153-2147 GCA_037444135.1 Solibacteraceae bacterium | reverse complement strand
CCGCCGAGCAAATCAAGATCCAGATCGGCTCGGCCTACCCGCTGGACAAGCCGCTGACGATGGAGATCAAGGGCCGCAATTTGATCGAGGGCGTGCCGCGGACGATCACGGTCGACGACAGCGAGATCCGCGAGGCGATCTCCGAATGCGTGGCCGCGATCATGAACGCCATCCGGGTGGCCCTCGAGCGCACCCCGCCGGAGCTGAGCGCCGACATTAGCGACCGGGGAATCGTCCTGACCGGCGGCGGCGCCCTGCTGCGGAACCTGGACAAGCGCATCCGCGAGGAGACCGGGCTGCCGGTGTCGATCGCCGAGGATCCGCTGGCCTGCGTGGCGCTCGGGACGGGGAAGATGCTTTCCGAGTTCAAGCTGCTCCGCAAGATCGCCATCGAGTGAGGCGGCAGGGGGCACGAAGGCCCAGCTATGGAGTTGTTCACGCACCGCTACCGGAACCTCAGCGTGCTGCTTGTGGCGCTGGTGGCGCAATTCCTCCTGCTGGGCTACCAGATCCGAACGCGCGAGGATGTCCGGCTGCTCCGCGTGTGGACCGTGACGGCGGTGACGGAACTGACCGGGTTGGCCGAGACGCTTGCCGGCGGCGTGGGGTCGTGGGCTCGCCACTACCTGTGGCTGGTCGGCCTGCGGCAGGAAAACGAGCGCTTGCGGCAGGAACTGGATCGCTGGAAACTGGAAACGCTGCATTTGCGCGCCGAGCTCGCTTCCGCCGAGCGCGCCGAGGCGCTGCGGCTGTTTCAGGCGCGGACTCCGTCGAAAACGGTGGCCGCGCGCATCATCGGCGCCGGCACGGTGTTGAACTCGAAAGTGGTTTTCGTCGATGTGGGCGCTCGCTCAGGGGTCGAGAGCGGCATGGCGGTGATTACTCCCGACGGAGTCGTCGGCCGGGTTCGCGCCGCTTATCCGTCCTCGTCCCAAGTGGTGCTGATCACCGATCCGAGTTTCGCCACAGGCGTGATCTCCCAAAAGCACCACGT
>JBBIMZ010000677.1:0-1140 GCA_037444135.1 Solibacteraceae bacterium | reverse complement strand
GGACGGAGCCTCTGCTCGGTCGATTACATTCAGAACGAAGACAAGCTTGACGAGGGCGAGTGGTTCTTCACCTCCGGCGACGACCGCGTCTTCCCGCGCGGGCTGCCCGTGGGTCAGGTGACGCTGGTACGGCGCGGGCGGCTCATGAAAGAAGTGCTGGTGGCGCCCAGCGGCCTTCGCCAAGGGCTTGAAGAAGTCCTCATCGTGCTGGAAGGAGTGCATCAGCCGGTCCCGGAGGCGCCGCCGGGCAGCCAGCCGCTGCACTTGCTCCCGCCCCCTCCGCCGGAGACTTCCGCCGCCGGCCCCGAGAGCCGCGCCGGGCGTTCGCTCAACACCGACGCCGACCGGCTGCTCGAGCGCTACCGTCGCGTCGGCGAGGCGCAGGGACATGTGTTCGGACAAGGCTCGCCCGGCTCGCCTCCCCCCAACTTCAATCTCGAGCTTCCCGCCGCCAAGCCTTCGCCTCCCGCCGGCGCCGGACAGAGCCCCCCGACGCCATGACGATCGACTCGGACTTGCTCGGCAGGCGCCGGCGCCGCTTCGGCGAAGAGCCGCGCTTGCACAAGGTGAACCTCCTGCTGGTTCCGCTGGCGGCCATTCTCTTTCAGGTCTATGTGCCGCTCCTGCTGCTTTACCTGTCCTATCTCGAACTGCCCCTGCTCGTCGTGGTCTTCTTCGCCCTCACGCGCCGCCGGACGCTCTCGAGCCTGTTCTACGGCGGGGCGGTCGGCCTGCTCCAGGATGCGCTCTCCCACAACCCGATCGGCATGTTCGGCATCGTAAAGACTTTGGCGGGCTATTTTGCCGCCAGCGCCAGCGTGCGCTTCGACGTGGACAACCCGGTCGTCCGGTTCCTGCTCGGATTCTTTTTCTACTTCTTCCATCAGTTTCTGTATTGGATGCTGACGCAAGCGCTGTTGGGCCAGGAAGCCGGCTTCAGCCTGCAACAGGCCTTCCTGCTCGGCTTGATGAACGGCGCCGTGGCGGTCCCGCTGTTTCAAGTCTTGGATAAACTGTTGGGGAGAGGGTAAACCAGGCTGTCGAGGATCCGAATGGCGCCATCCGAACAGGAACGCGAACAGGCCGCGGTCCCGTTCCGCCTGCGCGATGATCCCAAATTCGCCGCCGGGCGCATTGCTT
>JBBIMZ010000676.1:0-2147 GCA_037444135.1 Solibacteraceae bacterium | reverse complement strand
CTCGAGGCGCTGTCCTACGTCGCCGCTGAGGGTCGGACTTACCGGCTGGGAGACCGCCTGAAGGAACTGGGGCAGCCCTCTCCGGCCGCGACGGTCGCCCGGCTGGCCCGGCCGGCGATGGCGCGGCTGCTGGCCGCCTTCGAGCACACGGTGAATCTGGCCGTGCTCGAGGGCGACCGGCTGGTTTACAAGAGCATGCTCGAGGGCCTGCGCTCGATCCGCATGCAATCGATCCCCGGCTCCTACATCTCGATGACCCGCTCGGCCCTGGGCAAGTGCATTCTGGCTTACCTGCCGCGCGAGCAGGTCGAGCGGATCGCGCGCCGCGAGCAGTACGCCGCGGGCGCCGCAGATCCCCGCTGGGAAAGACTGCTGACCGATCTGGCCCGCGTGCGCAAGCTCGGATATGCAATCGACGACCAGGAGGTGGAGAAAGGCCTCCGCTGCGTCGGCTGCGCCATTTTCGGCAAAAACGGCCGTCCGGTGGCTTCTCTCAGCGTCTCCGGCAGCAGCAGCCTGCTGACCTTCGCCGAGATGCGGCGGATCGCCGCGCCTCTTCGCAAGGCCTGCCAGGAGATCTCCGCCGGTCTCGGCCACGCGCCGGACGCCGGAGGGCGGCGGTATACTGAAGATTAGTGCTGGAAGGGCTGGCAATGAAACGCTACGGCAAATTCGTGGTGCTGGTGCTGGTGATTATCGGCTCTTTGGTCTGGCTCGCTCTGGGCGGCATCAACGAGTCGAAGACCTACTATAAGACCGTCGCCGAACTCCAGCAGATGGGGGACCGGGCGCTCGACAAGCGGCTGCGCGTGGCCGGAGACGTCGAAGCAGGCTCGATCGTGCGCTCCGGACGCCAGGTCCGCTTCATCCTGCGGCAGGATCATCTCCGCCTTCCGGTGATTTACGACGGCGCCGAACCGCTGCCGGACACCTTCCGTGACGGCGCGCAGGCCCTCGCCGACGGCCGCATGAGCGGGGACGGCGTGTTCCGGGCCAGCAAGATCCAGGCCAAGTGCGCCTCCAAATACGAAGCCAAGCCGGGCACGGAGCCTTTGCGCAAACCGTCGGCGTCCTCCTAGTCACGAACGCTTCTACAAGGGTCTCTTATGGAAAACCTGGGCGCTCTCGCAATTCTGCTGGCCTTCGTATTGTCGGCGTACGCCGTAGCCGCCTCGGTGGCCGGCAAGCTGAAATCCCGCCCCTATCTGGTGGTCAGCGCCGAACGCGCGGTCTACGCCATTTGGTTCCTGCTCACCTTCGCCTCCAGCCTCCTGATTTATGCGCTGCTCACCGACGACTTCCGGCTCGCGTACGTGGCGGCGCACAGCAACCGCGACCTTCCGGTGCTTTATAAGTTCGCGGCCTGGTGGGGCGGGCAGGAAGGCTCGCTGCTGTTCTGGTCCTGGATCCTGGCCAGTTACTCGGCGATCGTGGTCTTCACCAACCGGCGCAAATTCCGCGACATGATGCCCTACGTCACCGCGACGCTGATGGTGACGCAGTGTTTCTTCCTACTGCTGATCGGCTTCGTGGTCAGCCCGTTCAAGGTGCTGGCGGTGGGCCGCGAGATCATTTCCGTGCCGGACGGCAACGGGCTGAACCCTCTGTTGCAGTACTGGGCGATGGCGATCCACCCGCCCAACCTGTACCTGGGCTATGTCGGCTTCACCGTGCCGTTCGCCTTCGCGATGGCTTCGCTGATCACGCGCCAGCCCGGGGACGCCTGGATTCACACGACCCGCCGCTGGACGCTCGTCACCTGGGGCTTTCAGAGCGCCGGGATTCTGCTCGGCGCCGGCTGGGCCTACGCGGTGCTCGGCTGGGGCGGCTACTGGGGCTGGGACCCGGTCGAGAACGCTTCGCTGCTGCCCTGGATTACCGGCACGGCCTTCCTGCACTCAGTGATGATGCAGGAAAAGAAGGGCATGATGAAGGTCTGGAACATGGTGCTGATTTCGGCCACGTTCCTGCTGTGCATCTTCGGGACCTTCCTGACGCGCTCCGGCATCGTCAGCTCGGTCCACGCCTTCGCCCAATCGCCGATCGGTTACTATTTCGTCGGTTTCCTCGCTCTGATGACCGCCGCCACGGCCTATCTGATCCTGGACCGGCTTGACTATCTGAAGAGCGAATCGCAACTGGAGAGC
>JBBIMZ010000675.1:0-2152 GCA_037444135.1 Solibacteraceae bacterium | reverse complement strand
CTCCAATACCTGGCCGGCTATTTCGACCTGGTGGAAATCAACGCCAGTTTTTATCAGGACCTGCGGCCGGAAATCAGCCGCCTCTGGCTCAGTCGCACCGCCGCCAATCCCCGGTTCGTCTTCACCGCCAAGCTCCACCGCCGCTTCACCCACGAGCGCGAACTCGACCCTGCCGGCGCCGGCGCCTTCATCCGCGGGCTGGCGCCGCTGGCCGAAGCGGGCCGGCTCGGCTGCCTGCTGATGCAGTTTCCCTGGTCGTTCCGCTTCACGGAGGAAAACCGGGGGTATCTCATCCGGCTCCGGCGGGCCTTCTCCCGGTTCCCGCTCGTGGCCGAGATGCGCCACAGCAGCTGGATGCGCGAGGAAGCAGTGGGCATGCTGATCGACTATCACATCGGGTTTTGCAACCTCGATCAGCCGCCGCGCTCTTCGGCGATGCCTCCGACGGCGCTGTTGACCACTGGGGTCGCCTACGTGCGCTTGCACGGGCGGTGCGGAGGCGGCCGACTGCTGCAATTCGATCCTCCGGCCGAGCCGGCCGGCCGCACGTATCTGTATGCGCTCGATGAGTTGGCCGAGTGGAAGGAGCGGATCGAGCGCCTCCGGAGCTTCGCCGACGCTGTGTTCGTGGTCACGGCCAACGACGCCGGCGGCGCCGCGGTGCTCAACGCCTGGCAGCTCCAGGCGATGCTCGAGGGGCGAGAAAGACCCGCTCCCGCAGCGTTGCGCCGCCGTTTTGCCGGACAATGGCGAGCCTGGGGCGGGCCGCCGGAAGCGCCGCCGCTCTGGGAGGAGTTCTCCCACGTGGCCTGAATGCCGCTTCAAAACGGAAACAATCGATCCAGATCCTCCGGCGACGGCCGGCGGCCGTATTCGCACAGCTCGAAGGCCTCGGCGTGCTGAATCTGGGAGGCCCGGTGGGCGCCGTAGCGCTGCTCGAGCTGAGCGCGAACGTGGGGCCCCAGCGTCCGGCTCACTTTGGTCTCCAGCCAGGCTCTGCGCTCGCCGGGCTCGGCCGGAACTTCTTCTTCATTCCAGTCCACCCAGGGAAGCCACTCATAGAACTGCGAGGCGTGCGCATCCAGCGCGTCGAGCTTGACGGACCAGACGTCGTCGATCGCCACGACCACATCCGGCGTGAAGGGGTTCGGCTTTTGGAAGTCGTCTTCGAAATACAGATAGACCGGATTGTGCCGCAAGACCGGCACTTCGGGACAAATGTTGGGCACCAGCACCATGTAGGCCGAGTCCTGGACCAACTGGCTGGTGTAGCGGTGATCGGGGTGGTAGTCGTTGGGCCGGTGGGTCAGAACGATGTCGGCTCGCCAGAGGCGAAGCCGCCGGATGATCTCCATCCGGGCGGCGAGGTCGGGCAGGAACAGTCCGTCGTGGTGCTCGAGAACCTCCCAGGCGGCGATACCCAGCCGGCGGGCCGCTTCCTGGGCCTCGGACCGGCGCCGGGCCGCCAGCTCGGGACCGGAGAGGACGTGGTGCCCGGCATCGCCGTTCGTTAACGAGACGAACTTCACTTGATGCCCTTGCGCGGCCAGCTTGACCGCGGTGCCGGCGAAGTAGAATTCGCAATCATCGGGATGCGCGCCGATCGCGATCACGTGCAGGCGGTCAGAGTGTTCGAGCATGGCGACAGGCAGCCATTGTATCCTGACGGGGCACGGCGCCGCTGTCTGCGGACGTTCAAGCACCGGCCCCCTGTGCGCTATGCTGTAGACGCGCGTGGGATTGAGCTTGCGCCACTGGGTGCTGTTGCTGGCCGCAGCGCTCGTTGTTTCGCTGGTGCGGGAGCTGCGCCGCCGGCGGATGCGGCCGAATCCTCGGTTCCCGGATTTGACGATGGAAGAGGCACTCGCCAGGTGGCCGCCGGACGGCCGGCCGGATCCGGACACGGCTCTGCTGCCGGAAGGCCACGCCGCCCCCGGCGGAGCGGTGTGGGAAGCGGCCGCGCAATCGGCGCTCCAAGCCGAACAGATTAGCCGGCAATCCCAGGACCCCCGGCGGACGATCCGCCAGGCGATTCTCGTCCAGGCCGTGCTGGCTTTGAAACTGGAAGCCATCCTCGGCCGGGATGAAGCGGCTCGCCAGGCGTTCCGCGCCTTCACCTCGGGTCCCCCCTGATCAGCAGATGGGGGCGGGC
>JBBIMZ010000674.1:0-2159 GCA_037444135.1 Solibacteraceae bacterium | reverse complement strand
CGCGCTGGCCTTCGGGCGGCTGTTCGATCGGTTCGGCGTCTCCGTGCTCGCCGCCGTCGCCCTGCTGTCCTCCCTGTTCGCCCCGCTGACCTTTCTGGGCGGTTCCTACGCCGCGCTGGCGGGCATGGTGCTTTGGGGCGCCGGGATGGGAGCGCAAGAGTCGGTCATGCGGGCGGCCGTGGCCCGGATGGTGTCTCGCGAGCGCCGTGGCGCCGCCTACGGCTTTTTCAACGCGGGCTACGGCGCCGCCTGGTTCGCCGGAAGCGCGTTACTCGGAGCGCTCTACGACCGCTCGCTGGCGGGACTGGTCGCTTTTTCGGCGGCGGCGCAATTGCTTGCGGCACCTTTTTTCGTGCTCGCCGGCCGCGCTAGAATGGCGGGATCCGGAGGTTCGCCATGAAGAGATCGCTCGAGAAACTGATGGGACGCCGCTCCTTCTTGCGGCGGGCGGCGGGCGGGGCGGCTGCGGCGTTCTGGGCCGATGAAACGCTGGAGGCTTACCAGCAGCACGTCAACACCAACTCGAAGCCGTCCGAGCTCAGAATCACCGACCTTCGCGTCGCGGTGGTGACGGGCGCGCCGTTCACCTGCCCGCTGTTGCGCATCGACACCAATCAGGGCATCTACGGACTCGGCGAGGTGCGCGACGGCGCCAGCGAGACCTACGCGCTGATGCTCAAGAGCCGGATCCTCGGCGAAAATCCCTGCAACGTCGACAAGATCTTCCGCAAGATCAAACAGTTCGGCGGCCATGCGCGGCAGGGAGGGGGCGTCTGCGGCATCGAAATGGCGCTGTGGGATCTGGCCGGAAAAGCCTACAACGTGCCGGCCTACCAGTTGCTCGGCGGCAAGTTCCGCGACCGGATCCGCTGCTACGCCGACACCGACATGTCGCCCGACCCGAAGGTTTACGCCAAGCGCATGAAAGAGCGCCTGGACATGGGCTTCACGTTTCTGAAGATGGATCTCGGCATCGGCCTGGTGGCCAAGACGCCGGGAACGCTGACGCAGCCGCTCGGCCAGACGCCGCGTGACGTCTTCATGACGCAGCACATGTTCACCGGAATCGAGGTGACCGACAAGGGCATCGCGATGATGGCCGACTACGTCGGCGAAGTGCGCTCGATCATCGGCATGGAGGTGCCGCTGGCGGCGGACCACTTCGGCCACATCGGGGTGAATTCGTGCATCCGTTTGGCTAAGGCGCTCGAGAAGTACAACATGGCCTGGCTGGAAGATATGATCCCGTGGATGCACATGGATCTGCTCAAGTCGATCACCGATGCGGTCGATGTGCCGATCCTGACCGGCGAGGACATCTATCTCAAGGAGGACTTCATCAAACTGGCGCGCATGCACGCCGTCGACATCGTGCACCCGGATTTGGCCACCTCGGGCGGAATCCTGGAAACCAAGAAGATCGGCGACGCCTGCCAGGAGTATGGGGTGGCGATGGCGATGCACTTTGCCGGCACGCCGGTCTCCTGCATGGCGAACGTACATTGCGCGGCGGCCACGGAGAATTTCCTGGCGCTGGAGAACCACTCGGTCGACATCCCATGGTGGGACAACATGGTCGAGGGCATCGAAAAGCCGATCGTCAACAAAGGCTTCATCAAGGTGCCGGAGGGGCCGGGGCTCGGCATCCGGCTGGTGGACGACGTCGTCAAACAGCACTTACATCCGAAGAAACCCGGCTACTTCGAGCCGACCGATCAGTGGAACGACATCCGCTCCAACGACCGGCTGTGGAGCTGAGCGGCGCGTCGCCGCAGCCGGCGGCACCGCTCCGGCCGGAATTGCTACCATAGCCGTAAAGCCCATGTCGAAGAAGGAGAAACGCAAGCGGGAGCCGTTGCCGCCGGTCCGCGTCTGGGGCCATGTGGTGGCCTTGGCGTGGCTGGTTCCCGGAGGCGGACATTTTCTTCAGAAACGCAACGTCCGCGGCGCCATCCTGGCGGCGACCATCACGCTGACGTTTCTGCTCGGCCTGGCGATGCGCGGCAGCATGTTTCACCCGCGGACGGGCGACCTGCTGACGACCATCATCCACGTCGGCGGCTTCATCGGCAACCTGGCGGCCGGGAGCCTGTACCTGCTGACTGTCTGGCTCGGCTATGCCCAGCCCGATGTCGCCGGACACGTCCACGACTACGGGA
>JBBIMZ010000673.1:0-2160 GCA_037444135.1 Solibacteraceae bacterium | reverse complement strand
AGGAGAGACCGTAGAAGCCGATGCGCCCGGCGTCGACGAACGGCAGCGTGGCGAGCCATTCGAGCGTGCGCTGGTGCTGGCCGATGATGAAGGAGAACAGCGACAGTCCCACCGGATGTCCCTTGCGCAGCAGGACGCGGAACCTCTCCTGGCCGATGTAAGGGTTCTGCGGCGCGTAGACCACATAGCCGCGTTCGGCGAGCCTGGCGGCCAGGCGCCCGTAGACCTCCTCGGTTCTGGGATCAGCGGGCGCGATCAGATCCTGAGGTCGCCCTTCGAGCCCGTGCTGGCACACGACGGCCGGACGGCGCTCGCCGGCTTGCAGGTCCTTGGGTACGAGCAGCACGCCGTAGGCAAACACGTCCGGCCAGACCGGCAGCAGGACTTCATATCCGGTATAAGCGGGCGTGTCGTAGAGGCGGCGGGTCTCTGCGGCCAGCGGTTCCGACGGCGGCGGCATCCGGCCGATGACCTCCTCCCAGAACAGGCGCCGGTAAGGCTCGGTCGTGCGGCGCCAGCTCTCGAGGCTCCCGGCGTCCGCCTTGGCGAAAAACTCGCGGCGCGTGAACTCGGAGCGGCGCACCAGGCGCTGGGTGAAGTCGACGAGCTGAAGAAACTGCCGCCTGTGCCGGACGGCCGGATCGAAACCGGTTCGCTCGTCATGCGCGGCCGGCCCGGCGGGCGCCAGCGCAGCGCGGGGGTCGAGCGCCCGAATGAACAGTCGCAGCGCCGGCTCCGAGCCGGCCGGCCCTTCGATCAGATCGATGCGCCCACCGGGCCGGCGCTCAAACAGGGTGCGCGCTCGCTCGAACTCCCGCCGCACGCTCTCACGGCTCGGCGTGCGGATCGCTCCCGGCGCGGCGCCCCGCCGCCCTTCGCGCTCCGGGGGAGGACCGGCGATTTCCGGATGGGGCGAGACCTCGATGATCAACGAGCGGGGCGCGATCAGCGCCGCCAGTTCGGCGTCTCCGAAGGTTTCCAGTTGCGTCCAGACATTGCGGTAGATCGGCTCGCGCCACACCTGCTCGCGCGGGCCGAAGTAGCCGCTCACCAGCGCCGCGTCGATCCGCTCCTCGAGCGCCGCGGCGTAGAGCGCCAGCAACCCGCCTTCGCCGTAGCCGGCGACTCCGACCGGCAGCCGCGGCTGGCCGGCGGCAAACCAGTCCACGAGCGCCAGCACCTTTTGGATCTCGTAGCCGATGATATGGCGGCCCATCTCGTACGCCATGCGGTAGATGAACTCGCGGTGAGGCTGATTGGTGAACCGCACGCCCTCCTTGCCCGACCAGGTGTCTTCGCGGTTGATCAGCACCGGGACCACGACGAGGAAGCCGGATTCGGCGAGCCGCCGGGCAAACTGGGACACGGCCGGCACGCCGGGCGCAAGGCCGCAGAGCATCTCCGGCGTCCAGTCCGCATCCGGCAGAGCGACCACGCGGCCGCGCAAGGACCCGCGGGGTTCGAGCAGGAGACCTTCGCCCTCGACGCCGTCGAACACCGGCCAGCGGATGGCGTAGACCTGATAGGCAGCCGAGGAGGCCACGAGCGCCGGGCGGCTCCACGCAGCATCGAGCGCCGGCGCCTCGAACGGCACGCGCTTGTCCACGGCGCCGATGAGGCTTCGCAGACGCTCCCGCAACGCAGCCGGTGCGGCGTCACGACTCCGGGCGTCGCGGCGTGCCGGGGCCTCCTCCAGTTTCCGCATCAGATAGCGGTCGATTCCTTCGACCATCCGGGCGGCCGGATCGCCCGTCCGTTCGAGAGGCGCCGTGCCCGGCAGTGGCTGCCCGTAGAGCGTGGCGGCGGCGAAGACGGTGAGAAGCGCGGCTGGACTCATGTGCTAGAATGTTACCTCCGAGCCGCTCTAATTATATGAATCGCAGAGAGTTTTTTCGTCAACTCAGTTTGCCTGCCGCGGCGTGCGCCGTCCCCTCCGGCGCTTTAGCGGCGTCGGCCGGCGCCTTCCAGCTCCCCGAGCTGTCCTATGCCTAAGTCGCCCAGGGGCCGCTTATAGACGCCCTGGCCATGGCCCACAAAGCCGAAGTCCTGCTCCGCACCGCCATGGCGCAGGCCGGCGTGGAGGTCCCTGTGGAAGTGGACCTGGAACTGTCTCAGTATTTAAGCAACAGGGGGATTCACCAACTTAATTTCAACCCCAAG
>JBBIMZ010000672.1:0-2165 GCA_037444135.1 Solibacteraceae bacterium | reverse complement strand
GCTGGTGTTCGGCGCGCTGCCGGCCAGCGCGGTCAACGATTGCGGCGTCGCCGCTCCGATGACGACTGTCACCTGCACCGTGCCGGTCATGGGCCAGTCCTTCGTCGATGCCGACGGCATCACCTCCACCGCGATCCTGACCGAGACGTTGCGCGACCTTGGCGGCCGCGTCCTGCCCTACATCCCGAACCGCGAGCGCGAAGGCTACGGGCACTGCGGCGTCGACGGCGTTGCCGCCGGCGGCCAAAGTCGCCAGACCGGCATCGGCCGCTAGCGGCTCCTGCGCCACCACCATGGCGCGGCGCGCTTTGACCGGATGACTTGCGACAGCGGGAGCGACGATGGCGCCCAGCACGAGCAGGACCCACCCGCAGCGAGGCATATGCCCGATTGTACTATCTGAGGCTTTGCTCTCCGGGAAGTCTCAGCCGGCGCCGGGCAGCGGGTTTCGGAGTCTCAAGCCCGGGAATCTGGCGTAGTCGCGGTCGGCCGTCCAGAGTTCGTCAACGCCGTGAGCGCGGCAGATGGCCGCCACGCGGCCGTCGTGCACCAGGGGTCCGACCGCCCGACCGGCCGTCAGCATGGCTTTACAAGAATCCCAGTAACCGTGTTCTTCGCCCAGGAGCCGAAGGGATGGGCTCTCCATCCAGTAGTCGACTTGCAGGATCGCGTCTTGCAACGGAGTCGGGGGCTTGTAAATTCCGGGGTGGGTGACAATCGCCAGAAACTCGTGAATGCAAGGCCACGGTATCGCCCACGGGGCTGGGGATTCGGCCAGCCGCCGCAGGCACGCCAGCGCCGCTTTGTGCCACCGGGAATCCGCCCGGACCGAGTACACCAGAATGTTCGTATCGACGGCGATCATCCGCCGCGGCCCTCGTAAATCATGGACCGGATCCGTGCCCAATCATCTGGGCAGACCAGTCCCTCGCCCTTCGTGGTGACCGTCTTGAGCCGAAAGCGGCGCGATCGTGCCGGCGGCTGGCGCAACAGCAACTCGAGACCTTGCTCGATCACGCGGCGGAGAGGAACGCCGTTTCGCGCTGCATATTCCTTGGCTTGGCGGAACAGGGCGTCGGGGATCTCGACGGTCGTCTTCATCGAGATTGAGTCTACCATATTTATGGGTTCATACATGCCGGGAGCCGGAGGATCGACTTCAGGCCCGGCGCCGCTTCCACTCGAACAGGACGATCCCCGCCGCCACTGAGACGTTGAGGGAGGAAATCCGCCCCGCCAGCGGGATGCGGACCAGGAAGTCGCAGCGCTTCCGGACGTGCTCGTGCAGCCCTTTGCCTTCGCCCCCGAGCACGAGCGCCGCCGGAGCCGTGAAGTCGACCTTGTCGTAGTCCTGATCGCCCCGCTCGTCCAGGCCGTAGATCCAGTAGCCGCGATTCTTGAGCGCTTCGAGCGTCCGGCCGATGTTGGTGACGCGGACGACGGGCACATAGGCGAGGGCGCCCGCGGCCGCTTTCGCCACCGCCTCGGTCAGGCCGGCGGCGCGGCGCTCGGGAATGACCACGGCGTCGGCGCCCGCCGCGTTCACCGTGCGGATGATGGCGCCCAGGTTGTGCGGATCTTCCACGCCGTCTAACACGACCAGCATGCGGGCGGTCGCGAAGACCTTCTCGGGATCGGCGTAGCGGCTCGCCGCTCCCACGGCCACCACACCCTGATGAGCGGCGCCGGGCGCCAGGCGGTCCAGCACGCGGCGTTCCTCGAAGCGGATGGGAATGGCCCGCTCGCGGCAAAGGTCGATAATCTCCTGGAGGCGCGCTCCCCCGGCGCCGCGCGCCACGATGACCCGCTCCAGCGCCTGCCCGGAGGCGAGGGCTTCGCGCACAGGATGAATCCCTGCCAGGACGGACACCGAGTTAGCCGACGCGCCGGCTCGAATGCTTGTTCAGCGTCGAGATGAGCTCGCTGGCCGGGCCCGGCACTGCGAGATTGCCCTTGAGGATCTCCCGGTTCTCCAGCGTCCGGCCGTAAAGCTTGCGGTTCTCGCCCAGATCCTGCCGCAACGTTGCTCCCTGTATGGAAATGCCCGCGAACACTCCGCGCGAGCGCGACCAGGAGAGAATCTCCGCCGTCATGAAGGCGTCGGTCTGCGCTGTGGCGTCGCGGCCGACCGGCCCCGCCGCCACCGACGCTTGGCCGCCGAGCGT
>JBBIMZ010000671.1:1098-2172 GCA_037444135.1 Solibacteraceae bacterium | reverse complement strand
CTTCGCCTACTACGAGACGATCGCCGGCGGCATGGGTGCCGGCGCCCTCTCCGACGGCCTCAGCGGCGTGCACACGCACATGACCAACAGCTGGAACACCCCCGTCGAAGCGCTCGAACACCAGTACCCGGTCCGCGTCCGCCGCTACGCCCTGCGCGCCGGATCGGGCGGCCGCGGGCGCCGCCGCGGCGGCGACGGGCTGATCCGTGAGATCGAATTTCTGGCGCCGTGCCAGGTGACGCTGCTCAGCGACCGGAGGCGGCGCGGGCCGTACGGGCTGCGCGGCGGATCGCCCGGAAAGCCGGGCCGAAATCTCCTGCTGCGCCGCGGCCGCGAGATATCCCTGCCCGCCAAAGCCGAATTCCGAGTCCAGGCCGGCGACGTCTTGCGCATCGAGACCCCGGGCGGCGGCGGCTACGGGCGGCCGCGGCCCGCGATCCGTTATGATTAAAATGTCCCGGAGAGGCTGTGCCGCTGTCTCAGAGCTGTCCCGCGTCGATGACCACTTCGTTCCGCTTCAGCCACGGCCAGTGCGTCGCGCTGGTGTTCGGATGCACCATCTTGGGCGCCGCGGCTCAGGTGCTGATGAAGGTCGGCTCGGCTGTGCCCTCGAGCCCCGATTTCCGAACGATCGCCACCAGCCTGGCGCTCCTGGCCGGCTACAGCCTTTACGGTTTGAGCACGGTGTTGCTCATTCTCGCCCTGCGCGACGGCCAGCTTTCGGTCCTCTATCCGGTGGTCTCGCTCACCTACGTCTGGGTGACGGTGCTTTCGGTGGTGATCTTCCACGAATCCCTCAACCTGTTCAAGGTCCTGGGCGTGGCGACGATTGTGGCGGGCGTGGCGATCCTCGGCCGGAACGGGAACGCGTGACGACCCCGCTGTCCTCCATCCTGCTGGTGTTCACCGCCGCCTTCGTCGGCTCCTTCGGCGCCGTCTTCCTCAAAGCTGGCGCGGGGCGCCTTCACCGCGACCCCCGGACGCTCCTGTTGAACTGGCGGCTGGCGGCGGGCGTCAGCCGGTTGCTGTTCCATATCTTCAGCGTAAGGAGGGCAGATCCTATGGACATCCAGG
>JBBIMZ010000671.1:0-1088 GCA_037444135.1 Solibacteraceae bacterium | reverse complement strand
CGCGCCTGAGAGTATGGCTGGAACGTCCGATCGCGAATCCGCCGGGGCGAGCTGACCATCCTGTATCCGATGGTTTCCCTGGGTTACGTCTTCACGCTCTTCTGGTCGCGGTGGTTTTTCGGCGAACCGTTCACGCGCAACAAATTCGTTGGCCTCGGCCTGATTCTTCTCGGCATTATCTTCCTGAGCATCGGCAAGCATTAAAGCCCGCGGTCGCCGCGGCCGATAAAGGGGCGATGGCGGCTGCGTGGCTGGCGGCGCGGCGCGAGCGCCTGCTCGAGGCGCAGAACGCTGACGGCGGCTGGGGTTATCTGGCGGGCGGGCGTTCGTGGCTTGAACCTACGGCCTACGCGATGCTCGCGCTCGAAAGCCACCCGCCCGCGCGCGGAGCCCTCGAAGCCGCCTGGCGCCGCCTGCACTCCTGGCGGCGCGCCGACGGCGCGTGGAATCCGGCCGAAGGCGTCGACGCCGCTCACTGGACCACGGCGCTCGCGGTGTTGCTTTACGCCGTCCGGAACCGACCCGACGAGGCCTTCCTCGGCGCGCTCGACCGGCTGATTGCGCTCGAGGGGGCCGAGAACCGCTGGTGGAAGCGGCTGCTGTATCGCGTCAGGCCCGAGTCGCAGATCTACAACCCCTCGCTTGCCGGGTGGCCCTGGCTCGAAGGCGCGAGTTCCTGGGTCGAGCCGACCGCCCTGACGATGCTGGCGCTGGCTTGGGCGGCGCCGCTCGTCGAGGAGGACCGGCGGCGGCGAATCCGGGCCCGCTTGGAACTCGCCGTCCGGATGCTTGCCGATCGCCGCGCCGCCGACGGCGGGTGGAACTACGGCAACCGGATCGTGCTCGGCGAAAAGCTCCCCTCCTATCCGGAGACCACGGCCCTGGCGCTACTGGCGCTCCGCGCCGCCGGCGTCGGGCCCCAGCCGGCGCTCGACGTCCTCCTGCGTCACTGGCAGGCCACCCGCTCCCGGCTCGCGCGGGCGTGGCTGGCGATCTGCTGGCGCTGCTTCGGCGCCCCGCCTCCGCCCGACGAAGCGCCGCCCGAGGCGGCGCCGGAACGGACGCACGTCGCCGCACTCGAAGCCCTG
>JBBIMZ010000670.1:0-2172 GCA_037444135.1 Solibacteraceae bacterium | reverse complement strand
CATCAGATCGGACTGGCGCGGGCTCGGGCGGAAGACTTCGGCGCCGAAGCGCGCGATGTCGAACCGCGCCGTGCTGGCCGTGATCATTTCGATGGCGCAACAGGCCAGCCCGAACGTCAGGGGCCACAAGGAGGACTCGCGGGCCCAGTTGAAGACGTAGTCCACCGTTGTGGTCAGGAAGTTCCTCTCAAACTGGTTCTGGAAGAAAGGCATGGCGCGCTCGCTCCAGCGTCTGTGTATTTGGGATTGTACCACTCGCGCGGCTCACCCTGCCTCGGCCCGGCCCTCGCCGACCACCGTCACTGTGATCTCGCGCTCGCGCGGGCCGTCGTCGAAATCGCAGAGCACGATCTGCTGCCAGGTGCCCGTGCCGAGGCGGCCGCCGATCAGCGGAAAACTCCGGGCGGTCCCCATCAGAGCGCTGCGCAGGTGCGCGAAGCCGTTGTTGTCGCCCCAGCGCGCGTTGTGGGCGTAATCGGACGTGGGCGGCGCGATCTGGTCGAGCGCCCGGCGCAGGTCGGCGATGCAGCCCGGCTCGTACTCGAGCGTCGTGATTCCCAGCGTCGAGCCGCGGCCGGAAACATTGACGATGCCGGTCTTGATGCCGCTTTCGCGGACGATCCGCTCCACCTCCCGGTGGATCTCGATCACGTCGCAGTGGCCTCGCGTGGAGACGCGGAACGTCTTCTGAAACGCTGCCATCGTTCACCTTCTCCGTCCGTTAAACTCGTGCACCGCCTCGATCATGGCGACGATGTTGGCGACCGGCGTTTGCGCCTGGATGTTGTGGATCGAATTGAACACGAAGCCGCCGTTTCGAGCGAAGACTTCGCAGCGCCGCAGCACCTGCTCGCGCACCTGCTCGGGCGTGCCGAAGGGGATCACTTTCTGCGTGTCCACGCCGCCGCCCCAGAACGTGATCCGGTCGCCGTAGGACGACTTCAAGTGCTCCGGCTCCATGTGCGCCGCCGAGCACTGCACCGGGTTGAGGATGTCGAAGCCCGCCTCGATAAACGACGGGATGAAGCGCTCCACCGAACCGCAGGAGTGCTTGAAGCACTTCCAGGAGGTGTGCCGGTGGATCCAGTCGTTGATGCGCTTGTAGTAGGGCAGCCACAGCTCGTCGAAGGTCTTGCGCGAGCAAAACGACGACTCCTGCGTGCCGAAGTCGGTGCCGCACAGGAACACCACATCCACGCGGTTGCCGACCACCTCGAAGATGCGGGCCAGATTCTCCAGCGCGTAGTCGCACTGCCGGCTGAAGACGGCGTGGATGTAATCGCGGCGGAGGCGCGTGGAAATGTACCACTCGGCGATGTCGCGGATGCCTTTCGGGCGCTTGAGGAACGGCGCGGGCACCAGCGCGATGTCGCCGAAAGCCGTCCCGCCGAAGTTGGCGACGACGGCGCGGCCGGTGGATTCGGCGCGCTCGACGGCGGCGCGGAAGTGCTCGAGGTCAGCCTCGGTCACCGGACCGAACTCTTCGAGGTTGTCCTCGACGTTCAGATGTTCCTCATTGAGCGGCTCCTGGCGGATGATCGTGTCGAAGAAAAAGCCGCCCTTCGGCATGCGGCCGCTCGGTGGGGCGCTCAGGTCGCCTTCCGGGTAGATCAGCACGTCGCCGTTCTCGTCCACCGTCGTACGGAAATCCTCCGGCACGAGCACCTCGAGGCCGTCCTGGCAGCGCCAGGGCTTCCAGTTGCGGTTCTCAAAGCCGAATAGCGTCTTGCGTGGAAAGACGCCCTCGGTGTCGATCCCCATGGCCTGCTGAAGATCCTCTTCGACCAACCCGAGCATCTGATACGGCTCATGCACCTTCACCGGGCGACGCTCCAGGCCGTAGTAGTCGCGGAGCGCGGCGACGCAACTGACGTGGATGCCCGTGACGGCGGTGCTCCCGAAATCGATCGGCACGGCGTCGGGTTCGCTGTGCTGGAGGCTTGTCAGGACTCGTTCCCGGCTGGTCATGGCGGTTCGGCCGTCATCCAGTAGAATAAGACAGCACCATCATGAAATGGAATCCGACGCGGCGAGAGTTTCTTCAGACCGGCGCGCTGGCGGCGGCCGCCCAGGCGCCGGCGCGCATTCTGCTATCCGTCGAGGATGAATCCGCCTTCGAGCAGCGCTTGGCGCGGCTCGAACTGGCACGGGGACTCGAGCATCTCCGGCTCG
>JBBIMZ010000669.1:0-2185 GCA_037444135.1 Solibacteraceae bacterium | reverse complement strand
GGCGGCCAAGCGGTGGTCGAGGGCGTGATGATGCGCACGCCGCACAGCTATTGCGTGGCCGTCCGCAGGCCGGACGGCCGGATCGTCACCGATCAGATGCCGGTGAGCAAAGTGTCGGAGAAATATCCGCTGCTCGGCCGGCCGATCTTGCGCGGCATCGGCACGCTGGGCCAGGCCATGTACCTGGGGATCAAGGCGCTGAAGTTTTCCGCCAACGCATCGCTGGAGGATTCCGGCGAGAAGAAGCCGCAAGAGATCTCTTCGTGGGTGATGGGTCTGAATCTGGCTTTCTCGCTTGGCTTCTTCATCTTCCTGTATAAGTTTGTTCCGCTTTGGCTTACTACGATCCTGGAGCGGTGGCTTCCGCAGATTTCCGGGCGCATCGCCTTCAACCTGACCGACGGCTTGATTCGGATGGCGATTTTCCTCGCCTTCCTGCTGCTGATCTCCCGCTGGAAGGATATCCGGCGGGTATTCGAATACCACGGCGCCGAGCACAAAGTCGTGTTCAATTACGAGTCGGGCCTGCCGGTGACGGTCGAGAACGCGCAGAAGTTCACGACCTTTCATCCGCGCTGCGGCACCAGCTTCCTTCTGGTGGTGATGCTGGTGGCGATCGGCGTCTATACTCTGATTCCCTTCGAGAGCTTCCTGATGAAGTTCCTCTCCCGCGTGGCCTTGCTGCCGCTGATTGCGGGTCTGAGTTACGAGGCGATCCGCTATGCGGCGCGGCGCCGCCGGGGCCTGCTGGCGGCGCTGACGGCGCCGGGCCTGTGGCTCCAGCGGATCACGACGCAGCCGCCTTCGGACGAGCAGGCCGAAGTCGCCATTCGCGCGCTCGAGGGCGCGATGGCGCTCGAGGAAGCTCAGGGCGGCCAGCTCGTCATCGCCTGACCTCGCTTGCCGATGAAGTATCTGAAGAAGCTTGAAGAGATTGAGGAGCGCTTCGAAGCGCTTACCCGGCAAATGGCCGACCCGGCCGTCATCCACGACCCGCAGGCCTATCGCAAGACGGCCAAGGCGCGCGCCGAACTCGAGCCGGTGATGCTCAAGTTCCGCGAGTGGAAAAAGGTGAGCGCGGACCTGGAAGGTGCGCGCCAGATGCTGGTCGAGCCGGACGACGAACTGCGGGCGATGGCCAAGGAGGACATCGCGCGGCTGGAGCCGGAACTGGAGCGGATCGAGGAGGAGCTCAAAGTCCTGCTGCTGCCCAAGGATCCCAACGACGAGAAGAACGTCGTACTGGAGATCCGGGCGGGCACGGGCGGCGACGAGGCGACGCTGTTCGCCGCGGAGATCTTTCGCATGTACACGCGCTATGCCGAGTCGCAGGGCTGGAAGGTGGATGTCACCTCGCTCAGCGAATCCTCCGTAGGCGGCATCAAAGAGGTGATCGCGCTGGTCAACGGCGAGAAGGTTTACAGCCGGCTCAAGTACGAAAGCGGGGTGCATCGCGTGCAGCGCGTCCCCGTGACCGAGACCCAGGGCCGCGTGCACACCTCCGCGGTGACGGTGGCGGTGTTGCCCGAGCCGGACGAGGTCGAAGTCAAGATCGACCCGAAAGACCTGCGGATCGACACCTTCTGTTCGTCCGGTCCCGGCGGGCAGTCGGTGAACACAACGTACTCGGCCGTGCGGATCACCCACTTGCCGACCGGGCTGGTGGTCTCCTGCCAGGACGAGAAATCGCAGATCAAGAACCGGGCGGCGGCCGAGCGCGTCTTGCGGTCGCGGCTCTATGAGATGGAGCTGGCGCGCCGGCAGGCGCAGATCGGCGCCGAGCGGCGCAGCATGGTCAAGTCCGGCGACCGCAGCGAGAAGATCCGGACCTACAACTTCCCCCAGAACCGCGTCACCGATCACCGCATCGGCCTCACGCTGCACCAGCTCGATCAGATCCTGGACGGGCGGCTCGATCCGCTGATCGACGCCCTGACGACCTACTATCAGGCGGAGCGGCTCAAACAGCAGGACGCCGCCGCCTGAGGCGAGAGATGACGCTGGCCGCTGCGTTGCGCCAGGGCGTGGAGTTATTGGCGCGCGAAGGAGTCCAGCCGGCGCGCCTGACGGCGGAAATCCTGCTCGCCTACGCCTTGCGGCGCGACCGGACGTACCTTTACAGTCACCCGGAAGCCGAGCTCACTGAGCTCGAGTGGCTCCATTTCGGCCGCTACCTTCACGAGCG
>JBBIMZ010000668.1:0-2188 GCA_037444135.1 Solibacteraceae bacterium | reverse complement strand
CGGCCGCATTTTGCACCGTCGTCAGATAGTCGCGCTGCTCATCGTTCAACTCCGTGCTCAGGGCCAGCGCCGTCATGCCGATGACGCCGTTCATCGGCGTGCGCAGGTCGTGGCTCATGTTGGCCAGGAACTGGCTTTTCAGGCGCGAGGCTTCCTCAGCGGCCTCCTTGGCGCGGCGAAGCTCCTCGTTCACGCGCCTGAGCTCGGCGGTACGGGCGGCGACCTGTTCCTCGAGGTGCTCGCGGTGTTGCTTCAGCTCCGAGTCCTGCCGCTCGATCTGGTCCAGCATCTCGTTGAACGCGTCGATCAACAGGCCGATCTCATCGTCGTTTTGCTTGCGGGCGCGGACCGCGTAGTTGCGCTCGGTCGAGATCAGCCGGGCGACGTTTGCCAGCGCAAGCAGTGGGTCCGAGATGAGGCGGCGCAGGATGGAAGAGGCCAGCCAGGCCACCAGACCTCCGCAGAGGATGACCAGGCCGGCGAAGGGCAGATACCGGGAAAGCATCTCTTTGATGCCCGGGACCCGGGCCGCCAGAAAGACTGTGCCGATCCGTTCGCCGTTGGTGACGACGGGAGTGGAAACTTCGAGCCAGCCCTGTTGAAATCGGGCGCCGGTCTCCGGCGGGCGTTCGGGGAACAGGCCGTCGACGGCGCCTTCTTTTTGGTAGAGGACGAAGGCCCGGCCGGAGACCTCGTAGACGGCGGCGGCGACGACGTTTTCTACCGCGTCGAGCGTATTGAGCGCTTCCGCGGCGGCGTGCACGTCGGAGAAGACGAGGGGCGCCACGCAGCCGGCGGCGATCACCTCGCCGACCGTCTGAAGGGTTCCAGCGAGGGCCGCTCGAAGCAGCCGCACCTGGTAGACGCCGAAGGATGCGATCCCGAGCAGCGTTGCGGCTCCGCCGGCCAGCATGATCACGAGCACCAGCTTGTCGCGGATCGACCGGATGCGAGACAGCCTCATGGCGAATACTCCGGTCCGGTTTCCACGAGACGCGCCAGCGCCAGCAACTTCGAGCTGGGCTCCAGGCCGGCGGCCCGCATAGCTTTCACATTGACGGCGAAGCGGACGCGGCCTGCTTCGACGTAAAGTTCGATCATGCCGCCGCGGCGGGCGAATCCGGCAACGCCGCTGACGGTGAGCACCGGCGCGGCTGCGAGCTGGCGGAGGGAGGCGCCGAGGCGCTCGCCGTCGAGTCCGGCCGTCGCAGGCGCCGAGTTCGGCAAGCGTCCGGCCGCTGCGCACGGCGACGGGCACGCCGCTCACGAGCCTGTCGCGAACCAGCTCCGGCAACGCCTGCCCGAGCGGGTCCTCGCCGAGAAGGCAGAACACGAACCGTTGCCGCTCGCTGAACGCAGCCGGCGCCGGCCAGGCGATGAACCGGGCGAAGTTATACAAGAAGGCGGCTTTCACCTGATGTTCCTCGACCGGAGCGGCGCCGGCGGGGCGCAGCAAGACGGCAAGCAGTCCCAGGACCGCTCCCGAGCGCCACCGCCGCGCGCCGGAGTGGGCTAGAAACGCCATCGCACCTGTCCATAGACCCCGCGGCGGATTTCCTGTTGCGGAAACCAGAGTTCCGGGTGGAACTCCGGGTGCCGGCCGTCGAGCAGGTTCTGGCCCGTGAGGCTCAGCTCGAGCTCGGGACGTGGCTCCCAGGCGAGCCGGATGTCGCAGCGGAGAGCGGCCGGAAGCTCCGGAGAGGCGAACGGGGCGTTGCCCGACGGCGGGAGCTTGCCGGTAAAATACAGCGCGGCGTCGAGCTGGACGTTGACGGCCGGGTCCCAGCTTGCGCGGAGGGAAAACTGATGCGCCGGCGCTTGCCGCACTTCGGCCAGAAGCGTCGCCGCCGGATCGGCGTCCGGATCGAGGCGCAGATTCAGCCAAAGCCGGCTGTAGGCGCCCGTCAGGCGCCAGCCCGGCTGCAACTCCCAGCGGGCGGCGATCTCGGCGCCGGCGGTCTGGCCGCGCCCGCGGTTGGTGAAGCGCATTGGCACGGCGAGATGAGGAACGCCTACGTTGCTGAGCACCGGCGGGCCGAATTCGCCCGAACGCAGGCTGCGGTAGCGGTTGCGAAACAGCGCGACATCCAGGGTGGCGCGGCGAGTCAAGCGGCCGCGGTAGCCTGCCTCGGCGGCCAGGACGGTTGTGGAGTCAAAATCCGGACTGGGAAACACGTGGAGCGTTTGC
>JBBIMZ010000667.1:0-2194 GCA_037444135.1 Solibacteraceae bacterium | reverse complement strand
GTGGCGCCGATGCAGTGCAGCTCGCCCCGGGCCAGCATGGGCTTGAGCAGGTTGCCGGCATCCATGGCGCCTTCGGCCTTGCCTGCGCCGACCACGGTATGCAGCTCGTCAATGAAGAGGATAATCTCGCCGTTGGAGTCCTGGACTTCTTTGAGGACTGCCTTGAGGCGCTCCTCGAATTCGCCCCGGTATTTGGCGCCGGCGATCAGGGCGCCCATGTCCAGGGCCATAACTCTCTTGTTTTTGAGCCCTTCGGGCGCGTCGCCGCGGACGATCCGCTGCGCCAGCCCCTCGACGATGGCCGTCTTGCCGACGCCCGGTTCGCCGATCAGCACCGGATTGTTCTTGGTGCGCCGCGAAAGCACCTGGATGACGCGCCGGATTTCGTCGTCCCGGCCGATCACCGGGTCAAGCTTGCCCTGTGCGGCCAGTTGCGTCAGGTCACGGCCATAGCGTTCGAGCGCCTGATAGGTGGCCTCCGGCGTGGGTGAAGTGACGCGCTGGGAGCCGCGGACGCTCTGGAGGGCGCGCATCAGCCGGTCGCGCGTGACGCCGAACTGCTTGAGGATGCGGCCCGCAGGCCCGCCGTCCTCGGTGAGCGCCAGCAGCACATGCTCAACTGAGATGTACTCGTCTTTCAGGCGCTTGGCCTCGTCTTCGGCCATCGTGAGCAGACGCTGGAGCCGGCCGGTGATGTAGATCTGGTCGGCGGCGCCGGTCGGAGAGCTGACCTTGGGCAGGCGCTCGAGTTCCTCCTCGAGCCGGCGGTGGATGCCTTCGACATTCACCTGTGCTTTCAACAGGATGGCAGGCGCCAGGCCGCCTTCCTGTTCGAGCAGAGCCGCGAGGAGATGCTCGACGTCGACCTGCTGGTGCGAGAGGCGAATGGCCTTGGACTGAGCCGAGCGGATGGCTTCTTGAAGTTTTTCGGTGAAGCGGTTGATGTCCATCGATGCGGTCCTCCGAAAAGGAGCTCTAGGCACAGTCTAGCATGTTAGTGTATCGTTGTTCAATAGGCTGAGTGCAATCTTATCATATTAGCGCGTTCTTCAACGATGTCAGTCTCGTAGGTCCACCCCCAAATGTGGGGCGCTGCGCCGCTCAGGGCCTGGCTCCCGGTCCCATGAAATTCCAGGGAAAAACCGACCCGATTCTGGCTTGATCCGCGACTATAATGAGAGAGTTTGCGGCCGAATCGGCGGACCGCCAGCCGGTTCGCTCGCGAAGAGCCGCCAAGAAATCAGGAGAGAAATTCATGAGTTTGTCCTTGCTCACCCTCGAAGAACTCCGCGCCGCAGTGGCCGGAACGGCCTTCGCATTCCGAGCCGTCACCGACCTGGATCCGGCCGGCGGCGACAAGCTCTTCCCGCCAACCTATCAGGGCGGCGTCTACGCGCGCGAGCAGCGTATGATCGACGGCCGTCCAGTGGACTGCGTGCTGCTCGACAGCGTGCAATCGCAGGCCAATCGGCTCGAGCTGGCGCTGCTTGACTGGCATCGAAGTGCGCCCGCATCGGAGAAACCGTTCCCCCTCGTGCAGATCGATTTCTCCGGCACCACCGCCGCCGAAGTCGGTCTGTTCAGCGCGCTCGCCGTTTTTCTGGCGAGCGAAATCGAGGAGGAAGACGGCGGAAGGCGCGTATGGAAGCCCTTTCGCCATCCGAAATACCCAAACAAGTCGAGCGCCCTGGGACGGCTGGTCGATGAGGCCAGTCCTGCGCGCGCTACGGGCCTGTTCGGCCTGTGCCCCACCGCTCTGGTGTTCGGCATGTGGGACTCACACGGCTCGCGCGGCGGCCTCGGCCAGAAGTTCCAGCGAGCGCTGGTCTCCGAGATCATCGGCATCGACGCAACCGACAACAACCGCCGCCCGGCCAGCCGGATTGACCCCCTCATCACGGTGGCCGGCGAGAGCATTCAGATCCGCAAAGCGGACGACAGGACCTGGACGGTCATCGAAACAGGCAGAGGCAACGCGAAGCTTTCCGAAGTCGGCTTGGGCAACGTCGTACCTTCCCTCAAAGTGCCGCCGGAGCAGCGCCGGAACTTTGAAAGCGAATATAACCACGGCGGTGTCTCGGTCCGCTTCGCCCGCCAGATCGCTGTCTTGTCGCTGCCGGCGCTGCGGCGCCTGCGCTTCCCGCCCGATTCGGCCTCGGCCGGGCAGCAGGCCGAGGCGGACGTCGCCGCTCGG
>JBBIMZ010000666.1:0-2209 GCA_037444135.1 Solibacteraceae bacterium | reverse complement strand
GCGCGGCGATGGCGAACGATTTGGCGAAGTCCTCCAGCGCGGGAAAGGCGCCCGTCGAAAACGAGCGCCGCCAGATGGAAGGCCCGGAAGCGCCTTCGGGCGCGCCTTTGGCGACGGCCTCGATGTCCAGGACGTAGTCGGTGAACGGCTCGAGCGGGATGGGGATGGTCGCCATCGTGTGGCGCGTCCGCTCGCCGCTCACCGAAACGCAGCTTCCCCGCACCAGATCCTCGACGGCGGCCTCCCAGGGTGAAAGCACCGCCGCCTTGACCGGCTGGAGCGTCACGTCGTTGAGGGGGAACGGATGCGGGACCGCGGGGGTCGAGGGGGGCGTACGGAAGGACGCGGCCTTGATGCGGACCTGAAGGCGCTGATTGTAGGCGTCGAAGATCCGGGCGACGTTGTTCGTTCCGAAAACGATTTTGAGCGCTTCGGAGGTAAAGAAATGTTTCTCGCCGTCCTCGGGCGCGCTCGCCAGCATCCACGGGTCGAGCCGGCGCGGCGCCTCGGAATCGGTCTTGAACCAAAACGTCTGCTTCTTGCCGGAAACGTCTTTCTTGTCGGTGGGCGGCTTGCCTTGGGGACGGCGCTCGCGCGAAGCGTCCCAGGTCACGCTGACGCCGTAGACGGTGTTCGGAAGCAGGAGGGCGTGGTCGGCGCTCTCGGGTCCGAGCGCGGTTTCGAGCACGCCCTGCTTCTTGGTCTGCTCGAGCTTGTCGTATTCGAAGCGGAAGATCTCGGCGAGGCGGAGCGCCTCGATCGCCGCCACGTAGAAGGGCCGGCCGGAGATGGCGCGGTGCCACTTGGGATCCTGAGGCAGCAGGCCGACCTGGAGGGCGGTGGCGTCGCGCAGCCCATCGACGGTGACGACCACGGCCGAGTAGCCGGCCTGTTGCGTCAGGGCTTGATGCTGCACCAGCAGCTCCAGCTCGTCCCGCCACGGCCCTTGCGGATCGATCCAGGCCGGCGGGAACGGGTTCGGCGGCACGCGGTCCGCCGGCGTGACGAGCCGCTGCGCGAGCACGCCTTCGCCCGCGTCCATCTGGGCGAGGACGAGGAGCCGGGCTTCGAGCACGCGGTTATGAACCCACAGATAGAAGGTGGCGTAACGCACCCCACCCGTGTGGAAGACCACGGCGTCGTCGAGCGGCCCCGGCTTGAACCGGCGCTTCTGCCAGCCCTCAGCGAGCAGTTTGAGCCGCTCGGGACCGCCGAAGGGCTGCGGCCGGCGCGAATCGAACACGGGCGCCGCGAGCACCCGGCTGTTGCAGCGGCGCGGAACCACGGCGGCGGTCGCCGGCGGGGGCTGCTCGATCCCCCCGGCGACGGCCCGGGCCAAAGCCGACCGGCCTACGGCGACGCCGCTGTTGAGGCGGCGGATGGCTTCGATGAGACTCACCTGCTCGTCGGCGAAGGCTTCGGTGACCTTGCGGCCGCGGGCCGAGGCGATCACGTCAGGAACCAGCGGCGCCGCCAGCGTCGGCGCCCCGGTGAGCGGCGGCGCCGGCTCCCGCACCGGACAACGGACGGCGGCGCCTTCGACCTGCGCCGGGATGACGCCGGCGAGGGCGTCGAGCTTGGAGTCGCCGCAGCGCCAGCGCTCCGTCACTTGCAAGAGCACGTCCGGCGCTCCGGATCGCACGGTGTTCGGCGGGTCCGGCCAGGCCTCGCCTTCGAGCATCCAGCCGATGGGAGAAGGCCCCAGTGGCTCCTGGAGGAACGTCCACAGCACCGGCGCGGGCCGCGCGGCGGGCCAGCAGACCGTGCCCCAAGTCTCCTTCACCGTTTCCTCGAGGAACTTGCTGCGCTCGATGGCCTTCGGAGTCGGTTCAGGCACCCAGCTCAGCAGGGCCAGTTGGGCGGCCAGGGCCTTGTCGCCGGATTTCAGCTTCCACCAGGTAGCCGGCGTCTTTCCGGCCGTCAACGGCCCGCTGAGATCCACGTGCGTCACGGTGTACTTGAAGAAGACATCGCCGCGCGGCGCCCAGCCGTCGGCAGGCGCCTCGGGCGTGCCGTTCAAAGCATCTCCTTTGAAGGTAAGACCGGCGGCCTGGAGCGGCGGGAAGGCCAGCATCAACACGGGAATGGCGTCGATGGGGACGACGGGGAGGCCGCTAGCCGGCGCGGCGGGCGCCTCGACGCCGTCGCCGATGCCGCCATCGATGGGCTTGTCAGTTCCTGTGCCGACCGCAAGGGCCGGCGAACGGCT
>JBBIMZ010000665.1:0-2210 GCA_037444135.1 Solibacteraceae bacterium | reverse complement strand
GCTCGACGAGCGAAGCCAGAGGTGGCTTCGGGTCGGCCGCCAGCAGCATCTGGAGGGCGCGCCGGCGGGGGTCGGAAAGGAACTCGTAGGCTTCCCGCACCTGCTCGAACTCGCGCGGGGCGCGCTCCGGCGGGTATTCCTTGACCTTGCGCAAATAGGCGGCGCGAATTTCTTCCGGGCTCGCCTGCGGCGCCAGGCCGAGCACGCGGTACGGATCGATCGGACTCATGGCATCGGATCTCAACGCGGAAGTTCATCTCCGGCCGGGCGCCCGCGCCGCTTTGGGCTCGGCCGCTCAGGCTCCGGACCGAGAATCTCGGCAAGCGCCTCGGCGGCGCCCTCCGGGCCCAGCTCCTCGACGAGTTCGGCGATCACCTGCTCGACCGGATCCCTCCGCTTGCGGCGGCGGGCGCGGCAGAAAGGGCAGTCGCAGCGCCACGGAACGTAGTTGTCCTCAGGCGGAAAGCGCGGGTACTCGCGCGCGGCGCTTTCCTTCTCGACGATGGCGCGAAGCTGCTCGGAATCGGGCGTCACGCTTGCGTCCCAGGGAATGTCGAACGGGCCGCTGCGAGCCCGCCAGGCGCCGATCCGGCCAAGCAGATCGACATCGCGCCGGCGCCGCGCCAGTTCCGCTGCGGCGCGGGCGCACGCCTCGATCCGTCCGTCTTCCCACGGCGGCAGCGAGCGGGCCCGCAAGAAGAGCATGGCCGCCTGCGTGGCGGCATCCAGGCCGAGTCCGGCCGAGGAGATCGTGTAGGCCAGCAGATAGTCGCTCGTCCGCAGCGCCGCTTCGCCGAGCGCGGCCAGGAGCGGCGGGGCCAGCCCGGCGCCGTCCGCCTCGATCTCTTTGATCAGGCGGTCCCGCAGATCCGGCGGGATCCGGACCGGCACGCCGACGTCGTCGCCCAGGGCGCAGGCCCGGCCGAGGGCGGCCGCTATCGGCCCGCTCAGCGACCGCGCGTCCGGCTCCCCAACGAGACCCTGGCACCTGGCCGCGGCGGCGGCGCCGTTCACCAGAAACCCGGCTGCGGCTTCACCGCCCATCAGCTCGATGGTTCTGGCTGCGGCCTCGCCGGCGACTCCGGGGTGGCCCGAGATAAGTCCGCAAAGCCACTCGAGGGCGGCGACGAACGCCGGACGATCGCCCTGTTGCGCCTGCGGCAAGACCTTGAGCGCCCGGATCTCCCGCTCGGCCAGATGCGCCTTTTTCTGGCGCAGATGCCGCATCGCCATCGAAACCAGGAGGCGGAACCGGGCGCGGCGCACTTCCGGGTGAAGCCCATCCAGATTCTCGGCGATCTGCATCAGCTTGAATGCGCGCTGGAGCGCGCCGCGCGATTCGGCGGCCTCCATCAGAAACAGCACCGGCTCGGCGTCGTCCGGGTGAGCCACACGCCACCCCCACGCGATCGTCTCGGCCTTTTGCGGGTCGCGCCGGCGGGCCCAGTCGAGCCAGGCGCGAAAGTTCTCCGGGCAAGGGTCGGCCTGACAGGCGCGCTCGAACAAGGCGAACGGCGAGAGGAAATAGGGGTCCTCGCCGTCCGGCGGCAGGAGCGCGGACGCTTGCTTCCTGGAAGCCACGCCGCGGCCTTCGCGGAACTCCCTCCGGTAGCTGTCGAACTCGTCTTCCGGGACGCGGTCGAGCAGTTCGGCCATGTGGAGGTAGAGGGCGGCGGCCTCCGGCCCGTTCGGCGGCAGCAGGCCCTCTTGCGCCGCATGCTTGCGGAATTCCTCCCAGCAAGCGCAGGCTTCGAGCGCCAGCAGCGGACTTCCGTGGGACTCGTCGTAGGCCCGCGCCAGCAAATGCCAGAAGCGGGCGTTCTTCACGGCCGGCCCGTTCAGAGCGGCGGCCACGGCTTTCGGATCGAGTCCGGCCAGCATCGACCGGATCGTGATGTGCTGCCGCAGCGGTTCGTAAAGCTCCGGGCGGAGCCGCCGGCACAAAGCCACGGCCTCGCGCATGAGCGCCAGGCACAGCGGGCGTTCTTGCTTGTCCAGCGCGCGGTCCAACTTGCGCAGTGTGTCGCCGAGCCGGCCGGCGCCGCCGGCGACCTGCTCGACCAGAGACGAAGCGGCCGGCGACAGCGCGACCTTTTCGCCGAGCAGGCAGCGGAGGACCGGCACAAGACGGGCCACGGACGCATCCGGTTCGATGGCTCCGAGAGCCATCCGGCAACTCTCGACGTCGCCTCGATAGAAGGCGTCGATGG
>JBBIMZ010000664.1:0-2215 GCA_037444135.1 Solibacteraceae bacterium | reverse complement strand
GCTACCTCATCATCTCGCCGCTGGCCGTGCCCGCCGTAGCGGCCCTGTGGGTGGGCATCGAACGCACGCACGGGCCGTTCGGCTTCGCCTGGCTGGCGCTGGGCAACGCGGGGATCAACATGGGGTTGCCGATGCGGCTGGCGCCGCTCGTCGGCGTCTACGGGGTGTCGTTCGTCCTGGTGATGCTGAACGCGGCCATGGCCGGGGTGCTGCTGCGCCAGCCCCGCCGGCGGCTTCTCTGGCTCGCGGCTCTGCCCCTGCTGCTCTTGCTGCCCGCATTGCCGGAGGCCGAGCCGGGCCGCGAGGAGGCCGTGGTCGTCCAGTCCAACGTGCCGATGGACGCCGACTGGAGTCCTGCGGCGGCGGCCCGGACCCGCCAGGAGCTGGCCGGGTTATCCTTGCGCGCGGCCCTCAGAGCCGATCGACCTCCGGCGCGGCTGATCATCTGGCCCGAGGTGCCGCTGCCGCTCTATTACGAGGAGGACGCCGGATTCCGGGCGGAAGCCAACGCGCTGGCCCGGGCGGCCGGCGCTCACTTCTTGTTCGGCGCGGTCGCGTTCACCGCCGAAGGAGCGCCGCTGAATTCCGCCTATTTGATCTCTCCCGCCGGTGTCACTTTAACCCGCTACGACAAGATGCTGCTCGTGCCGTTCGGGGAGTTCGTGCCGCCGCTGTTCGGGTGGGTCAACCGCATCACGCGCGAAGCGGGTGATTTCGCCCCCGGCCGCCGACTGGTCGTCTCGAGCCTCGGCGAGCATCGGCTCGGCGCCTTCATTTGCTATGAATCGGCGTTTCCACATTTTGTGCGCCGCTTCGCCGCCGCCGGCGCCGAGCTGTTCGTCAACCTCTCCAATGACGGCTATTTCGGCCGCAGCGCCGCCCGCGAGCAGCATCTGCTGATCGCCCGGATGCGGGCGGCGGAAAACCGCCGGTGGTTGATCCGCGCCACCAACAACGGAATCACCTGTTCGATCGACCGCGCGGGACGCATCCGCCGCCAGCTCGAGCCGTTCGAGCGCGTGGCGGCCCGCCTCCATTACAACTACGAAAGTACGCTCACTCCGTATACGCGGTTTGGAGATTGGTTCGCCTGGCTGTGCCTCGCGGTGTCGCTGGCGGGGGCGGCCTACACTCAGTGGCCGCGGTACGAGCGGGCCGGTTAAGGCCTTTTGAAGCCGATCTTTTGGCGCACGGCTTCGGGCAGGGCTTCGAGCATTTGCTCGTGGCGAATCAGAATGCTCTTGATGGCTGCCAGTTCCGTCTCGAGGTGGGCGAAACGCTCGTCGATCTTCGCGAAGCGTTCGTCGATCTTCGCGAAGCGCTCCCCCATCCGGCCCAGTTCGCCGAGAAACATCGCCTGGTTCTGGAGAAGCAGCGCCATGGCCTCCTCCAGGTGCCCGTTGCGGGGACGAGCGGCTCGTCTGGCCATGATTCCAGCCTCAGTATAGCACCGCGCCGCCTCCTGTAAGATGTTACGGGAGGTTTTATGGCAGACAATTCCGGCGGTCTATCCAGGCGTTCGTTTCTTTCCAAATCATCGGCCGCTGCGCCGGCGGCGTTCACCATCGTCAAACCGCACTTGGTGCGCGGTCAGGGCAAAGAGAAACTCAAGGCCGGGCTGATCGGCTGCGGCGGGCGCGGGACGCAGGCGGTGCAAGATCTGCTGGCCGGCACCGAGAATGTCGAACTGGTCGCCATGGCCGACGTCTTCGAGGACAAGCTCGAGCGCTCGCTCCGCCAGTTGCGCGAAGGCGAGATGCGCTATACGCGCTACGCCGGCGGCGAGGTGATGCGCGACGGCAAGCCGCACCGCCTCACCGAGGAAGAGCTGCGCGTCTCGATCCCCGCCCGGATCAATGTGGCCCCGGACATGCGATTCGTCGGTCTGGACGGCTACAAGAAGCTGCTCGCCACCGACATCGATATCGTCCTGCTCGCTACGCCGCCGGGCTACCGGCCGATCCATTTCGAGGCCGCCGTCGAAGCCAGGAAGCATGTCTTCTGCGAAAAGCCGTTCGGGACCGATCCGGTCGGCGTGCGCCGGTTCATGGCCGCCGCGCGCAAGTCCGAAGATCTCCGCCTCACCGTGGTCTCCGGCGCCCAGCGGCGCTTTCAGAAGCCCTACGTCGAGACGATCGAGAAGATCCAGAGCGGGGCGATCGGCGAGATCGTCGCCTGCTACGCCTACTGGATCGGCACGCCGGTACTCCAGGTG
>JBBIMZ010000663.1:0-2223 GCA_037444135.1 Solibacteraceae bacterium | reverse complement strand
CAGGGAAGATCCCGAGTTTGCCGCCGCGCTCCAGGATGGCGTTGTTCACCACCACCTGGTGGAAACTGTCCTTCCAGACCTCTTGAATCGCCTCGAGCGCCTCGCGCCGGTAGGAGGCGTTGGCGTCGCTAATCATGCGCGTCGGACCCGGCGGGACGGGATTCTGGTAGGCGCCGAAATCGCAGAAGTAGACCGCCCAGTTTACCGGTTTGTCGACGCCGTTCTCGATGGCGCCGCCGACGCCGGCATAGCCATTCTGGTACGCCTCGACGATCCGGGCGCACCAGCGCGGGTCCGGGCGGCCGTGGTCTTCGATGAGGGCTACGATGTCGCCCCGGGCTTGGGCCATTCCGGCCGCGCGGAGCTCGTCGTGGTGCTCGCGCCCCGGCCCGCCGGGATTGTAACTTTTCGGCCGCGCGAATTCGAGGAAGCGCACGCCGGGAAATCGCCGTTTGAGCTCCTCGACGCCCCGGATCGCGGCGTGGTAGGGCACGAGCACCTCCATCGCCGGAGCGTCGACCTGCGAGGCCAGCGCCTCGAGAGTCCTTTCCAAATACGTCGTGTCCGAGCGCGAGCGCAGCGTGTCGCAGACGACCGCGACCACGACGCTCAACACCGGCCGTTCGGATCGTGCCGCCGCGCCGCCCATTGTCATTCCACCTTCAGAAGTGCGTCCCCGGGCCCGGCCAGATAGCCCACCCACTCGCCGGCCACATAAGCAAGCAAGGCAATCGCAATCAGTGGCGAGGAGGCGAGGAACCGGCCCGCCCGGCAGCGCTTGGCGAACACGCGCGAGACCATGCGCGCCAGCAACACCGCCGGAATCAGGGGCGCCGCCGCCAGGTAGATCGCGCGCCGCGAGGCCGGCATCGTCTGCGCCCGCGCACCCGCAAAAGCCCGGCTGAACCAGAAACGCTGCTGCAAGTAATAGCCGAAGTGGAACGGTCCGCAGTGGCGGACCCACATGTCAGGCAACGCCCCGAACTTGAGCCCCTCGGCCAAGAGCACCGGGTGCAACGTTGCCTCCCAGTAACCCTGCCCAAGCAGGTGCTGATGCCGCACGAGCACCTCGCGCCGGTAGGCGATGTTGGCGCCGTTTAATACGTGCGTCTCCCCGGGAGCAAACGGCGGCAGGTAGCCGTTGTACTCGCAGAAGTAGACCACCCAGTCGCGCAGGCGCTCGTAGCCGTTGTCCAACACCGGCCCGCCGACGGCGGCGTAGCGGCCGTCGTCGAGACCTCGGAGAGCCGCCTCCAGCCAGCTCCGCTCCGCCACGCAGTGCTCCTCGATGATGGCGACGATCTCGCCGCGGGCCTCGAGCACGCCCCGGCGGCGCAACTCCGGCACGGTCTCCCGCTGGCGGCAGTGCAGCAAGCGCACCCAAGGGAAGGCCTGACGAATCCGGGCAGCGTACTCCTCCGGACCACAGGCCACGACGATCACTTCGGCGCCCGGTCGCCGCGCCTGCGGCTCGAGCGACGACAGGCAGTTGTCAATAAAGGGCGGGCCGACCTTGGAAGCCACCACCACCGACGTTTGCATCAGCGCATTCTCCCGAGGCGATCTGTGATGGTAGCAGGAACGGACCCGTCAAACAAGACGTCCGGAGCCCTTCAGCCCGCTTTCCGGTACAGCTCGGCCACCCGGTCCCAGTCGATCACGTTGTAGAACGCGGCGACGTAGTCGGCCCGACGGTTCTGGTACTTCAGGTAATAGGCGTGCTCCCACACGTCGATTCCAAGAATCGGCGTGCGGCCTACCGACAGCGGCGTATCCTGATTCGGCGTGGACTCGACCGCCAGTTGTTGGTTCCCATCCACGGTCAGCCACGCCCAGCCGCTGCCGAAGCGGCCGAGCGCCGCGCGAGTGAATTCCTCCTGGAGCTTGGCGAAGCTGCCGAAGCGCTTCTCGATCGCCTTCGCCAATTCTCCCCGAGGTTGACGGCCTCCCTTCGGAGACATGATCTGCCAGAAGAAAGTGTGGTTGGCGTGCCCGCCCCCGTTGTTGCGCACTGCGGTCCGGATCGCCTCCGGGACGGCGTCCAGCCGGCGCAGGATCTCCTCGATGCTGCGCTTCTGCAAATCCGGGTACGAGGCCACGGCCGCATTGAGGTTGTTGACGTAAGCGGCGTGGTGCCTGGTGTGGTGGATCTGCATGGTCAGGGCGTCGATATGCGGCTCCAGGGCGTCATAGGCATAGGACAGCTCGGGGAGCTGGAAGGCG
>JBBIMZ010000662.1:0-2231 GCA_037444135.1 Solibacteraceae bacterium | reverse complement strand
GGCCCGCATGGCGTTGGGCTTCTCCATTCTCTTTGATGGTGCGCATCCCTGGTTGAGCACCGTCTTCGGGTTCAGCACGGGCAGCGACACCATGGCGTGCGTGCGATAGCCGAGCTTTTCCTTCAGGAAAACGGGCAAGTACAGGCGCGGCACCAGGGACTTGAACTCGATTCCGTCGGCGCCGAGCCGCTCGTTGTACTTGAAAAACTCCTTGGTGTAGTACTCGGAAGCGTAGACGTGTTTGGGACTCCGATGCGGCATCAAGCCCATCAGGAAGTTGTAGTCCGAGGGCGCCGTCCAGGAGGCGTACGCCCAGCGCTTCTCGACGCGGCCGAGCTTTTTGATGGTCTTGGGATTCGCGCGGGTGAGGGAATCGTAGCGGCAGCTGTCGAAAATGACCAGGATGTAGTTGTTGGGCACGTTTCTTTCTATTCTACGCCGCATAGCGGCGGAGCGTTCGCTCGTTGAGCGCCAGGCCCAATCCGGGACGGTCCGCCACGGTGAGCACGCCGCGTTCGATCCGCTCGGGCCGATCGATCAGCTCCTCCCGCCACGGCGCCTCCCCGAAGGAATGCTCCAGGATCAGGAAATTCGGCAGCGTGGCGCACACGTGCGCCGCCGCCACGCCCCCGACAGGGCTGGCGGGCCCGTGGGGCGAGACGCGCAGGCCGGCGCCTTCGGCCATCGCGGCGATCTTCTTGAGCTCGAGCATGCCGCCGCAATACTTGATGTCCGGCATCACGATGTCGGCGGCGCCCGCGGTGATGTAGCGGTAGAATCCCGTGACGCCGAAGAGCGACTCGCCGCCCGCCGTCGGCATCGGCGCCGCGCGATTGATCGCCGTCAGATCCTCCAGCGACCGGCACACCTCCTCGAGCCAAAACAGGCGCAGCGGCTCGAGCCGGCGCGCCAAGGCGAGGCCGCGCTCGAGGTTCAGATGGCTGTGCACGTCGACCAGCAGGTCTCGCTCCGGCCCGATCGCCTGGCGCACGGCGCCGATGGCCTCGACGGCCGTGTCGATGGCTCTGTCGATTTCCGCCGCCGGCGCGCTCATCGGAGGCATGCCGTCGAAGGGAGCCAGCTTCACCGCGTCGAAACCGGCCCGGACCGCGCGCTCCGCCATCGCTGCAAAACCGGCGGGCGTGCGCGGCTCCGTCGAGCGGTTGATGTTGGCGTACGTGCGGATGCGCCGCTCGAGCAAGCCCCCGAACAGCCGGAAAGCGGGCACGCCGAGCAGTTGGCCCTGGATGTCCCAGAGACACTGCTCCAGGCCGCCGAGGGCCACCGCGGCCGGCCGCCCGGTCCGCTGGATCTCCGGCAACGCCATCCGCCGCAGCCACTCGATGTCGAAGACGCTCCGGCCCTTCAGGGCCCCGGCCCAACGCCGCGCCAGTGCGATGACCAGGTCGTCCTTGCCGCCGTGCGAGGCGTCGCCGGCGCCGCTTACGCCCGCGCTCGAATTCAGACGAAACAAGACCCAGCTGCCGCGCCGGTTCACCTTCACCACGAAGGTTTCCAGACCGGCGACCGTGACCGCGGCGGCCGGACCCGAAGCGCGCGCGGCGGGCGCCGCCAGCGCGGACGCGATCCACTGCCTGCGGTTCATCGCCTTGCTACCAGTTCGTGATCGAGCCGTCGGGACGGCGGAACAGCGGAATCGGGGCGTTCTTCTCGGTCACTTCGACCAGCATCCGGACGCGCGAGGCGTCGAATTCGACGCCCAGGCCGGGACGCGCATTCGGCCACATCTTGCCGTTCCGGAAGTTGTAATGCTGCGGTAGATACGGGATTTCGCGCACGCCCTCGCCGGTCATCTCCATCAGCGCCGGGCCGGAGAAGGCGCCGCAGACATGCACCAGCGCGGCTTCGGCGATCGGACCGGTGAAGTGAGGAATCAGCCCGACGTAATGGGTTTCGCACAGCGCCGCGAGCTTCACCATCTCGGTGATGCCGCCGCAGTTCGGAATGGTGACGCGCGAGTAATCGATCAGGCGGTTCTCGATCAATTCGTTGATCTCCCAGCGGTCGCCGAAATGCTCGCCGACGGCGATCGGGACTTTCACCTGGGGCCGGAGCTGGCGGTAGACGCCGGGATTCTCCGAACGGATCAGATCCTCGACGAAGACCGGCTCGAGCGGCTCGATCAGCGTCGACAGCCGGATGGCGTCGGGCATGTCGAGCCGCGTGTGGTAGTCGATCGCCCAGTCGCCGCTGTCGCCGACCCCCTCGCG
>JBBIMZ010000661.1:0-2234 GCA_037444135.1 Solibacteraceae bacterium | reverse complement strand
GAGCAGAATCATCCGGTACGACATGAAATCTTCACCTCCCAGAACTATGGTAACTCCTCCGCCGCGGTCCGACGAGTGGGAAGCGATTACAATGGTGCCGAGGGGCATCTGATGAGACTTCGCAGCTACACCATCACCCAGGGACGCGACCGCGCGCCGGCCCGAGCTATGCTCAAAGCGATCGGCTTCACCGACGAGGATCTGAAGAAGCCGATCATCGGCGTGGCGAACACCTGGATCGAAACCATGCCGTGCAACTATAATCTCCGGGCTCTGGCCGTCAAGGTGAAAGAAGGGATTCGGGCCGCCGGCGGCACGCCGATGGAGTTCAACACGATCGCCATCAGCGACGGGGTGACGTTGGGCACCGAAGGCATGAAAGCGTCGCTGGTGAGCCGGGACCTGATCGCCGATTCCATTGAGCTGCTCCTGCGGGGGCACATGTTCGACGGCGTGGTCGCTCTGGTGGCCTGCGACAAGACGATCCCCGGAGCGGCGATGGCGCTGTTGCGCGTGAACGTCCCCGGACTGATCCTTTACGGAGGATCGATTCTGCCGGGCCGGTTGAACGGACGGGAGTTGACCGTTCAGGATGTCTTTGAAGCCGTGGGCGCGGCGGCGGCGGGCCGGATCGGCGAAGACGAACTGCTCGCCATCGAGAACGCCGCCTGTCCCGGCGCGGGCGCCTGCGGAGGCCAGTTCACCGCCAACACGATGGCGACGGTGATGGAGCTGATCGGCCTGTCGCCGTTCGGAACGGCTTCCATCCCTCAGGTGGATCCGAGAAAGGATCTCGTGGCGTTCCGGTGCGGTGAACTGATCCTGGAGGCGGTACGGAAGGATCTCAAGCCGCGGGACATCGCGACGCGGGCCGCCTTCGAGAACGCCATCGCCGGCGTGGCGGCCACCGGCGGATCCACCAACGCCGTGCTGCACCTGCTGGCCATGGCCCGGGAAGCGGGCGTGCCGCTCGCGATCGACGATTTCGACCGCATCAGCCGCCGAACGCCGCTGTTGGTCGACTTGAAGCCCTCCGGCCAATATGTTGCGGCGGATGTGGACAAGGCTGGCGGCATTCCCGTGATCGCGCAGCGGCTGGTCAAGGGCGGCCTGGCGGATCCTGCGCCCATCACAATCACGGGGCGGACGTTTGGCGAGGAGGCGGCTGAGGCTTGCGAGACGCCGGGCCAGCAGGTGATCCATCCGCTTTCGAATCCGATCAAGCCGACCGGCGGTTTGATGATTTTGCGGGGGAGCCTGGCGCCGGACGGGTCCGTGATCAAGATCAGCGGCGTCGAGCGCAAGGCCCACCGCGGCCCGGCGCGCGTCTTCGACCGCGAAGAGGATGCGATGGCCGCGGTCACCGGCGGCCGGATCCGGCCAGGCGATGTCGTCGTCATCCGCTACGAAGGGCCGCGGGGCGGGCCGGGCATGCGGGAAATGTTAGGCGTCACCGGGGCGATTGTGGGAGCCGGCTTGGGCGAGAGCGTGGCGCTGCTCACCGACGGGCGCTTCAGCGGCGCTACGCGCGGCTTCATGATCGGGCACGTGGCGCCGGAGGCCGCCGACGGCGGACCGATCGCGCTGGTGCGCGAAGGCGACCGGATCTCCATCGATCTCGAGCAGAGGCGGATCGATGTGGAAGTCGAGCCGGGAGAACTGGAGCGCCGCCGGGCCGAGTGGCGCCCGCCGGAGCCCCGTTACCGTAGCGGCGTCTTCGCCAAGTACATCAAGACGGTCTCCTCGGCGGCTCAGGGAGCAGTGACCAGCGGCGTCTGAGGATCAGGCGACCGCCGCCAGGTGCGGAGCGATCATCTTCTCCACTTCGGCGCGGCTTACGGCGCCGACGCGCTGATCGACCACCTTGGCGTTCTTGAACAGCAGCAGCGTGGGAATGCCGCGGATGTTGTAGCGCATGGCGGTGGCGCCGTTGTAGTCGACATTGAGCTTGCCGACTTTCAGGCGGCCGGCGTATGCGTCGGCGATCGCGTCGACGGTCGGGGCCATCATCCGGCAAGGGCCGCACCACTCAGCCCAAAAGTCAACCAGGACGGGCAGGTCGGAATTCAAGACCTCCTGATCGAACCCTTCGTCAGTAAAGGTCAGCACGTTCTTCGATGCCATGAAAAATCTCCCGAAAAATTGGGTTGGTCGGACAGACGGCCGCGAGCCGTTCCTCGGTTTATGATGCCGAAACGGCGGGGCAGGATTCAAACCGGGGCGCAGGCGGGGGC
>JBBIMZ010000660.1:0-2235 GCA_037444135.1 Solibacteraceae bacterium | reverse complement strand
TCGGAGGCGCGGTCGGCGGCGGTGATCAGGGCGTGGGCCGCTTTATACTGGAAGCCGATGTTGCGGTCGAAGTACCCAGCCAGGACGGCGCCGGCTTCGCGGGCGATCTCCATGGCGGTCTCCAGGAAGGACTCCATGGATCGCTCAGGCGGCCGGTTGAGGCTCCTCGTAGAGATATTTGATGTCGTGTTTGAAGATAAACAGGTTGGGGCCGTCCTCGCGAGTCAGGCGAATAAAGGAAGCGTCATAGTATTCGATCGTGCCCCGAACCTCTTCGTTGTCGGTCAAACGGACGCGGATCGGGATCTGGTTATCGATCAGATACTTGATGTAGCGAACTTCCTCGTGCGTGACTTCCGGCGCGCGCTTTTTGGCGGCGGGCTTGGACTTGGCTTTCTTGGCCACAGGCTCTCCTTGCTCAGGGGGTGCGGTGCGGGCCTCCGGAGCCGGGCCCCCGCTCGATCGTATCTTCGTAATTCACATAATAGCCGGAGCGAGTGACGGCCCGCAAATCGGGGCGCCGGAGTTTGACCTCGAGGCGGTGGAACCGCTCGCGTGTGTAGGGGAGGTTCTTCGGATAGTAGCCGATCAGGTACTGGGTGCGCAGGTCCCTGAGGATCTCCGCGAAGGCCGCGTCGAGCCGCTCGCCCAGTGCGGTGGGCACCACCCGGCCGCCCGTGGCGGCGGCCAAGCCGATCAGGGCGTTTTCCCCGGCCACGTGGCGCCCGGCTTCGTTTTCGACGGGGATGGTCAGCACGGCATAGATGGCGGCGTCGGCGGCGTGAGCCGCTTCGAGCGCCTCCTGAAAGGTTTTGACGCTGGTGGTATCGGCGCCGTCGCTCACCAGCAGGATGACGCGGCGGCCCTGGCGCGACTCGAGCGCCCGGGCGGCGAAGAAGACGGCGTCATAGAGCGAGGTGCCGGCCTGAGCGCGCAGCCCGCGCAGTTCGCGCTCCAGGCGCGTGACGCGCCGAGTGAAGCTGCTCTGGAGCGTTACGTCGTTGTCGAAGCTGTAGAGGGCGACGGCGTCGTCCGGGTGCCCTTCGCCGAAGAAGGTGCGCAGGAAGGCGAGGACCGAGGCTGTCTGTTCCTTGAGCTTCCGGGCGGTCGAGCCGCTGGTATCGACGAGCAAGGCGATCGACAGCGGAGCCTCGGTGTGTCGCTCGAACAGGGCGATCTCCTGCGCGACGCCGTTGTCATAGACGGAAAAATCGTCGCGCACCAGTCCGCCCACGGGCTCGCCGGCGAGGTTCTTGACGGTGACCAGCAGCCGCACCAGGCGAACTTCCACGCGAAAGACGGTTTGCTGACTCCAGGCGGCCGCAAGGCCGAGCAGGCCGGCCAGCGCCCATGGCACACGGCGGTTCATTTATTCAGGACGGCGGTATCCCATTGCCCCTCCACCCAGACTTCCCCGCCTGCAAAGTGTTCTTTTTTCCAGATCGGCACGAGCCGTTTGAGCCGGTCGATGGCCTCGAGGGCGGCCTCGAACGCGGGCCGGCGATGGGGTGCGGTGACGACGATGGCGACGCTGGCTTCGCCGATGCCGAGCCGGCCCAGGCGGTGGACGATGCCGATGCGCCCGATCGGATAGGCGGCGGCGATCTGCCGGCCGATTTCGGCCATCGTCCGGACGGCCATCGGCTCGTAGCATTCGTACTCGAGAAACCGGGTGGCGCGTCCCTGGGTGTTGTTGCGGACGACGCCTTCGAAGGAGACGACGGCGCCATCCTCGCCTCGCTGGAGGCGGGCTGCGATGGCCCGCGTGTCGATCGCTTCGCGCGTCAGGGCGAAGAAATGGCCTTCCGGATCGGAGATTTCGCGCGGCCAGGCGCCGGCGCCGCCGCTGACGGGGGGCAGGAAGGCGACCTCGTCGCCGTCGGCGAGTCTTTCCGAGCGGGAGGCGAAGCGCTGGTTGCGGGCGAGGACGATCGAGCCGCGATAGTCGCTCAGGCGGGGGAAGCGCCGGGCGCAGTCATCGAAGACGGCGCCGAGGTCGGCCCCGTCGGCCAGCTCGAGCTGTTCGGCCGCGCAGCCGGTGATGTCCTTCAGCAGGCCGAAAAACAGGACGTTGACGCGCACCTCACTTGTATCCTAGCAGGGCCGGCTCGAGCGGGCATTTTCCCTTTTTTCGATAATCGAAGAATGAGCCGGATATTCGCGGCGCTGCTGTGGGCCGCCACGGCGGCGGCGCAGTCGCCTTTGGGGTCGGTGACAGGGCTGGCGCTCGATCCG
>JBBIMZ010000659.1:1501-2236 GCA_037444135.1 Solibacteraceae bacterium | reverse complement strand
GATTCGTTCCATAATCCTCAGGACCCCCGGCCGGGCGCGAAGTAGGACTTTTCCGGGGCCCGGTAGGCGATCTTCAGCATCGGCGTTTCAACCCGCTTCTGTCCCTGATAGGCCGATTCCATCAGAAACGCCAGCGCGCCCGTGGTCAGCAGAGTCCGCTCGACGGGATAATCGCGCTTGCCGGTCAGGAAACACCGCGCGATCGAATCCACCAGCGGGCTGAAGTTGTTGGAGTTCTCGGTGGGACAGTAACAGTTGGTCGCCGGCAGGTCGTGGCGGCCTTTGATGCGAAAGGCGGCCAGATACTCGCTGACGAGCCCGCCGAGCATGAGCGCGGCGGCCCGGAAGCCATCGTTGTACTCGAGCAGGCAGACGACCGGATGTTTGACGACGTCTTCCGGGCGCCCGGGGGCGACGCGTTCGCCGCGCGCCAGCGCCGCCTCGAGCAACCGGCGCGACCAGCGCCCCTGCTCGGCGGCCTTCCAGACGGCGTCTCCCTCGAGACGCTGGACGGCGCGGACGCCGGTTTCGCCTCCGCGCCGCCGCTCGACGAAACACTGGAGCGTCTCGAGCACGTGGAAGACGCCTCCGTCAGCCGTCCAACCGCCGCCGACCGCAAGACCGTCCTCAAAATCGGTGTCGAGCGGAAAATCCAGTTCCGGCCGGCGGAAGGTGACGGAAACCGAGGAGCCCGCCATCAGCGGAAAGCCCAGCTCGCGCGCCTGGTCATACATA
>JBBIMZ010000659.1:0-1480 GCA_037444135.1 Solibacteraceae bacterium | reverse complement strand
GCCCCAGTCGTAGGAAAGGTGCTTGTCGTTGAAAACCGGCGCCGAGCGGCCGGAGGCACGGAAGACTTCGACGATCTCCCGGAAGAACTCGTAGCGCGGATACAGCTTCTGCTGCTTTTCATTGTCCGGGTAGTCGCCGTGTTCGGCGATGAGCAGCACGCCGTCCACGGCCAGCTTGCCCGTGCCCAGCGTGAGCGCTTCGCGAATCGTGCGGACGATCGGAAAGCCGTACGCCATCGAGAGGCGGCGGCTGACGTCGGCCGGATGCACCTGATCGACATACAGGGAAACCACGTCACACGGCGGCGGATAGTAGCGGTCGTTGATCCAGTAGCCCTCGAGGAACCGCGTGACGAAGTTGTCGGCATGCGAGCGGACGTGGTAGGTGGTCGTCACCGCCGCGATTTTTTTGCGGGGCGGCTGTGCGCGGCCGAGCGCCGCGGCGGCCCCGGTCAGAAACTCACTCCGGTTGAAACCGACTTGGTTCACAAAGGCAGCCTCTCCGGGGAAAGTATACCCCGACGGCCAGCCGGCGTTTGCGGATCACCGCCGCGCCAGTTCCGACTTCTTCGGGATGGGGATTTCCAGGCGCTTGATCTTCTGGTTCAGCGTCGACAGCGGGATGCGCAGCGCCTCAGCGGCCTCGGTCTGGCTCCAGTTGCAGCTCTCGAGCACCTCGATGATCTTGCGCCGCTCGAAATCGGCCACGATCTCAAACAACGACGCGTCCGGCGGCAGGCGGCCGCTTTCGTCGCGGCGTATGCGCAGGCCGCTGGCATGGAGGATATGCTCCGGCAGCACGTCGAGCGGCGCGCGCGGCTCGGAAGCCAGCACGACGGCGCGCTCGACGGCGTTTTCAAGCTCGCGGACATTGCCCGGCCAGGAGTGCTCCAGCAGCACTTGCATGGCGTCCGGCTCGAAGCGTAGCACCGAGCGGCCGTCGGGCCCGAGAAACTTGTTGTTCTCGCGGCAGTACTTGTCGAAGAAATGCTGGATCAGCAGCGGGATGTCCTCCTTGCGTTCCCGCAGCGGGGGCAGGACGAGATTGATGACGTTGAGGCGGTAGTAGAGGTCCTCGCGGAACTTGCCCTCTTCGACGAGGCGGCGCAGATCCGCGTTGGTCGCCGCCAGGATGCGCACGTCCACGCGGATCGTCTCGGAGGAGCCGAGCGGCATGAACTCGCGCTCCTGGATCACCCGGAGGAGCTTGGCTTGCGTCTCGAGATTGATGTTGCCGACCTCGTCGAAAAAGATCGTCCCGCGGTCGGCGATTTCGAAGTAGCCTTTCCGCGACGTGATGGCTCCGGTAAAGGCGCCTTTGACGTGGCCGAACAAGGTCGATTCCAACAGATCCGGCGGTAGCGATCCGCTGTTGACCGGTACGAACATGTGTTCGGCCCGCGGCGAGTGCGCGTGGATCGCCTTGGCGATCAGCTCCTTGCCGGTGCCCGTCTCCCCGGTAATCAAGACCGTCGAGCGG
>JBBIMZ010000658.1:0-2237 GCA_037444135.1 Solibacteraceae bacterium | reverse complement strand
TCTTCGCGGTGCCGGTAGATGTTTTCGAGCACGACGATGGAGTTGTCCACCAGCATCCCGACACCGAGCGCCAGCCCGCCGAACGAGATCGTATTCAACGTGAAGCCGTTGAAGTACATCAGCGCGAAGGTCGAGATCACCGCGATCGGGATGGCGATGCCGATGATCAGCGTACTGGCGAAGCTCCGCAGGAAAAACAGCAGCACGCCCACCGCCAGCAGCGACCCGTAGACGGCCGCCTGCTCCAGGTTCGAGATCGATGCCTTGATGAACTCGGCCGTGTCGCCGGTGGCGCCGATGTGGATGTTCGGATAGTCGCGGTGGATGCGGTCGATCTCCTTCCACACCGCGTTTGAGACCTCGACGGTGTTGGCGCCGGACTGTTTGTAGACGAACAGCCGGACGGCCTGCTGGCCGTCGACGCTTACCAGGTAGCGGATCTCTTCGTGCGAGTCCTCGACCGTGGCGATATCGCGCAGGTAGATCGGCACGCCGTTGCGCGTCGTAATGACGATCGAGCGGATCTGCTCGAGGTTGAGGAACTCGCCCTGCGTGCGCAGCAGGACCTCGAACTGCCCTTCGCGCACGGGACCGACGGGCTGGTTCAGGTTCTCCCGCTGGATGATGCGCACCACATCGGCCACCGACATCTCGAGCGCGCGCAGCTTCCGCAGGTCCAGGTCGATGTGGATCTCCCGGCGCAGGCCGCCGCGCACCGCCAGTTGCGCCACCCCCGGGACGCGCTCCATCCGGTATTGAAGGTTCTTCTCGACGAAGTGCCGCAGTTGCTTGAGATCCATGTCGTCGGCCGAAACCGTCAGGAACATGATGGGGAACTGCGAGACGTCGAACTTGAAGATCACCGGCGGATCCATCTCGGGCGGCAGCGTCGAGCGCCGGCGGTCCAGGCGCGAGCGCAATTCGTTGGCGGCCTCGTCCAGATTCGTACCGTAGGCGAAGCCGACGCGGATGTAGGAACCGCCTTCGGTCGAGACTGAGGTGATCTCCTCGACGCCGGGCGCGGCGCTGAAGGCCTCTTCGAGCGGGCGGGTCACCAGCGTCTCCATCTCTTCGGGTGCGACGCCGGTGTAGGTGGAACTGACGCTCAGGGTGGGGTAGACGAGTTCCGGCATCAGGTCGACCGGGATCTTCACGAAGGCGATGGCGCCGAGCAGGATCGCCACCAGGCACACCATCAGCGTCGTTACGGGGCGGCGGATCGAAAAATCTGGCAGATTCATGGAAGACCTCGACGTGCCGCTTTACGGCGTGGGACGGGCCTCCGGCGGGGCCGCACCTTTGGCGGGCGCCGCCGGCGCCGACCGCTGTCCGTCATGGAACGGCTCCTGGCGCGCCAGCCGCGCCGGTCCGCCCTCACCGGCTCCTTCGCCGGCAACGCGAATCCGGTCGCCTTCGGCGATCATCGTGGCGCCTTTGCCGACCAGCACGGTCCCCGCCGGCAGGTTGAATAAGACCTCGATCTGATCGCCTTGCGTCATGCCCGCCTCGATGGGGCGAAACTCGGGGCGGCCGTTGTTGATCAGGTACACGCCGGGCTGTGTGCCGCGGTAGACGAGAGCCTCCCGCGGAATCAGGACGGCCCGCCGCGTGGTCTCCAGATCCAGCTCCACCCGCGCGAACATTTCGGCCTTGAGCAGGCCGCCGGGGTTTGGAATCTCGATCTCGATATTTGCGGTCCGGGTCGCGGCGTCGAGCACGGGCGAGATCCGCGCCACGCGGCCGGTGAATTCCCGGTCGCCGAAAGCGTCGACGCGGATCCGGGCGAGATTGCCCACGCGGAGCTTGCCGACGTCGCGTTCGGGGACGTTCGCGGCGGTGACCATCGTGTTGAGGTTGACGACGCGGACGATCGGCGTCGACGGGCCGAGCAGGGCGCCGACATCGACGTAGCGCACGGCGATGTGGCCGTTCATCGGAGAGTACACCCGCGTCTGCTCCAGGCGGATCTTGAGCTCCCGCAGCTCCGCCTCGGCTTGTTCCACTTGCGCCTGCGCCAGCCGCACCTGCGCCCGGACGACTTCGGTCTGCGTCTTCTGCGCCTCGAAATCCTGCGGCGAGATCAGCCCGTCGGCGCGCAGGCGCTCGGCCCGCCCGAGCTGGGCCTCAGCGTTGCTCAGCTCGGCGGTCCTCTGCGTCAGCGCCGCGCGCGCCACACCGATGGCGGCTTCCGAGCGGCGCACCTGCTGCTCGAGCTCGTCACGCTCCAGTTCGGCGAT
>JBBIMZ010000657.1:1482-2240 GCA_037444135.1 Solibacteraceae bacterium | reverse complement strand
GCGACGATTAACGACGAGCTGGACAAACTCCGGCTTTCGGCCACCAAGTCGCTGTTCGAGCGGCGCGACACGATCATCGTCGCGAGCGTCAGTTGCATTTACGGCCTGGGGTCGCCGGAGGCTTATTACGGCATGCTGCTGATGCTCGAAAAGGGGCAGAAGGTCAAGCGGGAGCAGATTCTCCGGCGCCTGGTCGAGATCCTCTACGAGCGCAACGACGCCGACTTCCGCCGCGGCACGTTCCGCGTCCGCGGCGATGTGATCGAGGTCTATCCGACTTATGACGATTACGCCTACCGCATCGAGCTGTGGGGAGATGAGATCGACTCGCTGAGCCAGATCGACCCTTTGACCGGCCAGGTCCGCCAAACCTATTTGCGGCTGCCGATCTATCCGAAGTCCCACTACGTGATGAGCGAGGAGACGCGCGAGCAGGCCCTCCGGAGCATCGAGATGGAGCTCGAGTGGTGGCGCGGCGAGCTCGAGCGGCAAGGCAAGCTCGTCGAGGCGCAACGCCTCTACCAGCGGACGATGTTCGATCTGGAGATGATCCGCCAGATCGGCTACTGTCACGGTATCGAGAATTACTCGCGGCACTTTTCGGGGCGCCTGCCGGGGGAGGCGCCGCCGACCCTGCTCGACTACCTGCCCCATGACGCCCTGATTTTCATCGACGAGAGCCATCAGACGGTGCCCCAGTTGCACGCGATGTATCACGGCGACCGCTCGCGCAAGGAAGTCCTGGTCAACTACGGTTT
>JBBIMZ010000657.1:0-1472 GCA_037444135.1 Solibacteraceae bacterium | reverse complement strand
ACGCTGGTGGCCTACGGGTTCCGGCTGCCGAGCGCGCTCGACAACCGTCCGCTGACCTTCGAAGAGTTCGAGAACCGGGTCAACCAGGTCATCTACGTTTCGGCGACGCCCGGACCCTACGAGCTGACCAAGAGCGGCGGCGTCGTGGTCGAGCAGATCATCCGGCCGACCGGGCTGGTGGACCCGGAAGTCGAGGTGCGGCCCGTGCGGGGACAGGTGGACGATCTGCTCGGCGAGATTCGCCGGCGGGCCGAGCGCAACGAGCGCGTGCTGGTGACGACCTTGACCAAGCGGATGGCCGAGGATCTGGCCGAATACTACTCGGAGGTCGGCGTGCGCTGCCGGTACCTGCACTCGGAGGTCAACACGCTCGACCGGGTGAAGATCTTGCGGGATTTGCGGCGGGGCGAGTTTGACGTTCTGATCGGGGTGAACCTGCTGCGCGAGGGACTCGATCTGCCCGAGGTCTCGCTGGTGGCGATCCTGGACGCCGACAAGGAGGGCTTTCTCCGGTCGGCCGGATCGCTCATTCAAACGATCGGCCGCGCGGCGCGCAACGTCAACGGCAAGTGCATTCTCTACGCCGACACCGTCACCGAGAGCATGCGCCGGGCCATCGAGGAGACCAACCGGCGGCGGCGCATTCAGATGGCCCATAACGAAGAGCACCACATCGTGCCGCAGTCGATCGTCAAGCCGATCGACATGCAGCTGGTGGCGGTAGCCGAGGCCGACTATGTCACCGTGCCGCTCGAGGCCGAGCCGGCCGAGGAGGAGCTGCCGGCGACGGCCGAAGAGCGGGCGCGGCTGATCGCCCAGCTCGAGGAGCGTATGCGGGAGGCGGCCCGCAAGTTCGAGTTCGAAAAGGCCGCCGAGATCCGGGATCGCATCAAAGCGCTCAAGCAACAGGAACTGCTTTATGACGAAGTCCCTGAAGTTGGCGTTGGTGCTGAGCGGACCGGCTAGGCGCTATCCGATCACACGCCTGCGGAACCTGGCCGAACATCTGGGGCCGGTGAAAGCGCCCTCCTACCGCCAGGCGAGCCGGATCGCCAATGCCTTACGGGCGGGCTACCCGGTCCACGACTACAAGGAGCTGGCCCGGAGCCGCGTCGTGTTGCTGTGCGCACCGGAGAAACGCTTCGCCGCCGTGGCGGCCGAACTCGGGGCGGCGGAGCTCGACTGGCGCCGCAAAGTCGTGGTGATTTGCGGCGGGCTGTTTGAGAGCGACAGCCTGGCGGATCTGGCCGCGCGGGGGGCCGAAATCGCCTCCGTCCACTGCGTAGGGGAAGCTCAGCAGTTGCGCTTCCTCGTCGAGGGAGATCGTCTGGCGGTGCGCTACGCTAAGCGCGTCATCGAAGGTGGCGGCGGAGCGGTGATCGAGATCCGGCGGGGCTGTGCGGGGGTCTGCGCCGCCGGCGTCGCCTTCGCCTCTTGGCTGCTGCTGGCGCTCGTGGACGCCGCAGCCGTCT
>JBBIMZ010000656.1:0-2252 GCA_037444135.1 Solibacteraceae bacterium | reverse complement strand
TCCGCATTAAACACTGGCTGGACTATGCGGGAGCGAAGGAGTGGAACATCGCGGAGGAAGGCGCTGGCGGCGCTGGCGCTGGTGGGGGCGGCGCCGGCCGGAGCCGCCGAGCCGTGGACGCCGAAAAAGGAACGGGCCGGCGGGCCCATCCGCTCCGGCCATCTGCTGTTTTTGAGCGGCATCGGCGGCTGGTACCCGGAGCGGCGGCCGGAGGGTCCGGGCGACATTCGCCAGCAGACGGCCGACGCGCTCACCGCCATGAAGCAAGCGCTCGAGAAGGCCGGCAGTTCGATGGCCGACGTGTTGAAGGTGCAAGTGGCCCTGGTCGATCCGGAGAAGAACTGGGAGCCGATGAACGAGGTCTACAACACGTTCTTCCCGGAGCCGCGCCCGGCGCGATCCTACTTCGGGGCGACCGGTTTCCGCCGTCGCGGCCAGCTCTTGCAGATCGATTGCATCGCCTACGTCGATTGATCCTTTCCCGGCTCGGTCCGGCGCTGCTGGCGGCCGCGGCCTGCGGGGCGGTCCCGGAGGAGGAGGTGCGCCGCGTCCACCGGAGTGCGATCCTGATCGACGCGCACAACGACGTCACCAGCTTCACGGTAAAGGGCCTCGACATCGGCGCCCGGCGAGAGCGCGGCCATACCGATCTGGCGAGGCTGCGCGAGGGCGGCGTCGGCGCAGTCTTCTTCTCGGCGTACGTGGGGGCCGGCTTCGCCAGGTCCGGCCAGGCGGCGCACCGCGTGCTCGAGATGATCGATACGATCCGGCACGACATCGTCGAGCGGCGCCCGAACGACTTCGCCCTGGCGCTGAGCGCCGGCGACATCGAGCAGATCCACCGCCGGGGCAAGATCGCCGCGCTGATCGGCATCGAAGGCGGGCACGCCATCGAAGACAGCCTGCGGATCCTGCGGGCCTGCTACGCGCTGGGGGCGCGGTACATGACGCTGACGCACAGCAACACGAACAACTGGGCCGACTCCTCCGGCGACCAGCCGCGTCACGGCGGGCTCGCCGCCTTCGGGCGCCAGGTGGTGGCGGAGATGAACCGCCTGGGCATGCTCGTTGACGTCTCGCACGTGGCCGACTCGACGTTCTGGCAGGTGCTCGAGACGAGCCGCGCGCCGGTCATCGCCTCGCACTCCTCCTGCCGGGCGCTGTCGCCGATCGCGCGCAACATGAGCGACGAGATGATCCGCGCGCTGGCGCAGAAAGGCGGAGTGATCCACATCAACTTCGGCTGCGAGTTCGTCTCGGCTGAATCGGCGGCGGCTTCGCCCTACTTTACGCCTTCGGTCAGGGACAAGAAGCCCGTGCCGCGGGCGAAGCTGGCCGACGTGGTGGCGCACATCGATCACGTGGTGCGCCTTGCGGGCGCCGGCGCCGTGGGGATCGGTTCGGACTTCGACGGAGTCGAGTGCACGCCCGAGGGTCTGGACGACGTCTCGAAGTTTCCCAATCTCACGCGCGCCCTCCTCGAAAAGGGCTATACTGCGGAACAGATCCGCAAGATCTACGGCGGCAACCTGCTCAGGGTGATGCGCGAGGCGGAGCGGGTGGCGCGCCAGTTCACGGACAGGAGGTAATGATGGGGCCTCGGCGGGGAGTTCTGCTTGCCGGTCTGGCCGCCCCGGCCGTGCTGCCCTCGCGGGCGGCGCGGCGCGGCTATTCCTATGCGGAAATTGAGAAGATGATCACGCGCGGCGACGTCAGGGGCAAGCTCACGCGGGACGATCTGCCTACGCCCGCGTTGCTGCTCGATCTGGACGCCTTCGAGCGCAACGTGGCGCGCATGGCCGCGCACGTCAAGAGCCGGAAGCTGGCGCTGCGGCCGCATGGCAAGACCCACAAGTGTCCGGAGGTGGCGCGGGCGCTCATCAAGGCGGGCGCGGTCGGGGCCTGCACGGCCAAGATCAGCGAAGCCGAAGTCTTCGCCGAGCACGGCATCGGGGGGCTGCTGATCACTTCGGCGCCGGTGGGCCGGCACCGGATCGAGCGGGCGGTGCGCCTCGCCCGCAAGCAGCCGGACACGATCTTCTGCGTCGACGACCGGCAGAACGCGCGCGATCTGAATGAAGCGGCGGGCGCGGCGCGTATCAAGATGAACGTCGCGATCGACCTGCTCGTCGGCCAGCGCACGGGCATCGCTCCGGGAGAACCAGCGCTCGAGCTGGCGCGCCTGATCGATACCCTGCCCCACTTGAAGCTGGCCGGCATCCAGGCCTATTCCGGCCCGTCCTCGCACGTGG
>JBBIMZ010000655.1:0-2258 GCA_037444135.1 Solibacteraceae bacterium | reverse complement strand
CCGCGCGCTCGAAGTCGCCGGCAATGGGTACCTGAACGTCCGGCTCGACCGCGGCGATTACGCCCGCCGGTTGCTCGAGGGCGGCGCATGGGAGGTCTCGCCGGTCCCCGGCAAGGTCATCGTCGAGCACACCAACATCAACCCGAACAAGGCGGCTCATATCGGCCACTTGCGCAACGCGGTGCTGGGCGACACGTTCGTGCGGATGCTGCGAGCCACGGGTCGCGAGGTCGAGGTCCAGAACTACATCCACAACACGGGCGTGCAGGTAGCCGACGTCGCGGTGGGCTTCACTCACCTGGAGGGCAAGTCGCCGGAGGAAGTCCGGCGGCTGGCGGCCGGCGAGAAGTTCGACTACCTGTGCTGGGACCTGTACGCGCGCGTCTCGACCTACTACAAGGAGCGGCCCGAGGCGCTGCACTGGCGGCAGGCGGCGCTCCATGCCATCGAAGCCGGCGAGGGCCAGATCGCCGAGGTGGCGCGCATCGTATCCGACGCGATCATGCTCGCCCACCTCGGTACGATGCGCCGGCTCGGCATCACCTACGACGTGCTGCCGCGCGAAAGCGAGATCCTGCGCCTGAAGTTTTGGGCGACGGCGTTCGAGCTGCTGCGCCGGCGCGGAGCCATCCATCTGGAAACCGCCGGCAAGAACGCCGGCTGCTGGGTGATGCCCGCGGCGGCTTTCTCCGAGCAGGGCGACGAGGGCGATGGCAAAGTGATCGTGCGCTCCGACGGCACCGTGACCTACGTCGGCAAGGACATCGCCTACCAGCTTTGGAAGTTCGGACTGCTCGGCAAGGATTTCCACTACCGGCCGCTCCTGCGCGAACCGGACGGCCACATCGTCTGGGTCACCACGGATCAGCCGACCGGCGAGCCGGAGCCCCAGTTCGGCCGCGCCAGCGAGGTCTACAACGTCATCGACTCGCGGCAGTCCTATCTTCAGGATGTCGTGGCGGCCGGTTTGCGGGCGCTGGGATTCGAGGAGCAGGCGGCCCGCTCCGTGCATTTCGCCTACGAAATGGTGGCGCTGACGCCGCGGACCTGCGTCGAACTCGGCATCGAGTTGAGCCAGGAGGACAAGCGGCGGCCTTACGTGGAGGTCTCAGGGCGCAAAGGTCTGGGCGTGAAGGCCGACGACCTGATCGACAAGCTGATCGAGACGGCGCTCGGCGAAGTCGAGGCGCGCCATCCGGAGGCGCCCGTCGAGGAGCGCCGGCGCGTGGCCTCCGAGATCGCCGTCGGCGCCCTGCGCTATTTCATGCTCAAGTTCACGCGCAACGCCGTCATCGCTTTCGACATGCAGGAGGCGCTCAGCTTTGAAGGCGAGACCGGCCCGTACGTGCAGTACGCGGCCGTGCGCGCGCGCAACATCCTGCGCAAGTACGAAGAGCGCGGCGAGCGCCTGCCCGACTTCGCCTCCGTGCTCGGCCGCGAGGCCATGGCCCGGCAACTGGTCGCCGAGGACTTCTGGCAACTGCTGCTGGGCGCCTCGAGAGCCGACACCGCGATCGCGCGCGCGGTGGCGACGGGCGAGCCGGCCCAGCTCGCCAAATACGCCTTCCAACTCGCCCAGGCGTTCAACACCTTCTACCACGACTATCCGGTGATTCACGAGCCGGATCCGGAAAAGAAGACCTTTCTGCTGTGGATGACCGACTACTTCCGCCGGCAACTGGAGGCGACGCTCGCCGTGCTCGGCATCGCCGTGCCCGCGTACATGTGAGCCGGGCGCAGCGGATCCCGGCGTCCATTACAATCGGGATGTGAGCGATCCGGACGCCATCCTGGACAAGCTGGCGGCCCTGGAAAGGCGGGACGGGGAGCCGGCGGCGGCGATCAGCGATCTGCGAGATGCACTCATCGTCACCGCCGAAATCCAGCAGCGCCAGGCCGACGTTCAGCGCCGCCAGGCCGAGTGGATGGAGGCACAACGGATCGGGCGCATTGAGCTGAATCTGGCGGAGACTACCGACAAGCTCAATGGTCTGATCGGTTTCATGGATGATTTTCTCCGGCGCCGGTTCCCGCAATGAGGGCGGCGGGGCGCGCCGGCGCCCCTCAGTGGCCTTCGGCTTCGAGGAAGCGCTCGGCCTCCATGGCGGCCATGCAGCCGGCGGCGGCGGCCGTGATCGCCTGGCGGTAGACGCGGTCCTGCACGTCGCCGGCGTGGAAGACGCCGGGAACGCTGGTGCGGGCGCCGCCTTTCGAGACGATATAGCCGTCCGCGTCGAGCTCGATCTGCCCCCGAAAGA
>JBBIMZ010000654.1:0-2260 GCA_037444135.1 Solibacteraceae bacterium | reverse complement strand
GAATCAGCAGGCTGGTCGTCCGGTTGCCGCGCGTCTCAAAGCCGGCTTTGAGGTAATGCTTGCCCCGCTGCTGCGCGATCTTGACGTTGAAGCTGTCGCCGTCGGGCCGCTGATCCCAGATGCCGCCGCGAGGGCCCATGTTGAACCAATACTCGCCCGTGCCCGAGCCCATGATGCTCATGCGCGGAAGCTGCACCGGGATGCCCGGATCCTCGAACAGGAGCTTATAGAAGTTCGAATTGGGCCAGATCTTGGCCCAGCCGCCTTCCTTGGAAAAATCGGTGGCGAACTTGGAGGCGTCGATGAAATCCCGATAGCTGCCGTGGAAGTTGAGCACCGTGCTCGGGCTTACCACGTAGACGATGTCGCCGGAGAACTGGTCGGCGTCGCGCTGGCTGCCGCGGTCGGAGACCCAGTAGGGCGAGCCGGTCGGGTTCGTGGTGGTCACCGGCGTCCACAGGCGGCTGATGCGGCCGTAGAAGCGCAGCTTGTCGCTGTGGACGTAGTCGATCCGGTCGGAGAGGTTATGGTAGTCGTACTTGATCGGCAGCGGCACGTAATAGTTCTGGAAGTTGTACGGGCCCGTGCCGGGACGGTTGGGTTTCCAGAGGTTGTCGGTGTAGAGCTTGGCCACCGGGTCGATCATCGACGCCGGGATCCGGTTGCCGGGAAACGGCGTGCGGGTGATCGTCTTGCCGTCCGGGGAAGTTTGCGTCGTCCAGGGATCGTAGATCGTCCGCAGGCCGCCGAGGGCGTTGCGGGACTGGGAGAAGTCGCCCTGGCGCTCCAGATCCGTCGGCAGCGTCATGATCAAGTCATTCGGGTCGGTCTTCTTCCACTGCTCGTAGGCGAAAAAGTTGAACAGCTTGTTCTTCAGGATGGGATTGCCGAGCGTGCCGCCGAACATGTGGATGCGGCCGAGGTTCACCGACCGGATGACGCGGTTTTCCAGCGCGTTGGCCCTCGGGTACTGGCCCTGGTAGAAGGCGTTGCCGTGCCAGTCGTTGGTCCCCGATTTCATCGTCAGCGTGATGGCCGAGCCCGAGCTGTGCCCGTACTCGGCGTCGACGGCGTTCTGCTGCACGTGGACTTCCTCGACGGCGTCAGGCGCCGGCATGTAGCTGGTCTTGTAGCCGATGCCGATCGGGCTGCCGTCGATCTGAAGGTCGTTGGAGTAGTTCCGCCCGCCGCCGACTTCCTGCCGGTTGCCCGACCAGGTGAAGTACGGCTCGTTCTCGCGCGCCGTATCGCTCTGCACGACGGCCGGATCGAGCTTGGCGAGCAGCAGCGGGTTGCGGGCGAACAGCGGCATGCGGTTCACCAGCGTCCGGTCCACCGTCGTCTCCAGCTTGCTCGTGTTGAACTGCACGGCCACGACGCGCTCGGTGACCGTGACGGTCTCCTGCACCGCGCCGGGCGTCAGCGTGGCGTTCACCGTGATGTCGCCGCGCGCGGGCACGACGACGTTCTCCTGCTCCAGCCGGTTGAAGCCGGCGAACTCGACGGTGACGGTGTAGGTGCCGGGGTTGACCAGGTCGAACAGATAATGTCCGGTCTGATCGGTCTGACGCACCGACGAGACGCCCGTGGCCACGTTGGTGAGCGTGACGGTGGCGCCGACGATGACCGCTTGGCTGGGGTCGGTCACGGTACCCTGGACGCGCCCGCGGAACTCCTGAGCCGTGAGGAATCCGGACGACAACATCGCGAGAATGATCCAAGTCAACAGTGCCGAAATGAGTGACGTTTTACGCATGCTCCATAATCTCCGTCTCCGAGCGGCTCGCGCCGCCCAGGCCTCTGAAGCCTGTTCCCGCCGCGACGTTCGCGCTGAACGTCTCTCGTCGGGAACGCACGTTTCTCCTTCCCCTGACGGCGTCCCCGAGCGCGGCTGACCAAGGAAATTATGAACCAGAAGGCGCGCCGAGTCAAGCAAAAGCTCGGAAAGCTCGGGCGTGCCGAAGCGAGTTACAATCCCTGCTGAAAATGTCCGCAGCCCGCGAGCGTTTTGGCCGCCGCCATCGGGACGGCGACGTCTTCGGGGAAGACGGCGAGTTCGCGGAAGCGCGCTGGCCTGCTTCACCGGCGACGGCTCCATGCGCTGCTGCGCCGTCGCGCCGGACGGCGTGCGGGTGGTTGCGGGCGACGCGCTGGGCCGGGTGCACTTCCTCGAGCTGGTCGAAGGCTGAGCGGCGCCCGGCCTTCAGCGCGCCGAGCCGAAGCGCGTGCACGGCCCCGGCAGGGTTGCCCCGCCGAACGG
>JBBIMZ010000653.1:0-2261 GCA_037444135.1 Solibacteraceae bacterium | reverse complement strand
GACGCGGATCCGGGCCCTCCTGGAGGTCCGCCCGAGCCCTGTGCCTTCCGAAAGGGGGACGGTATGCGGCCGCTGATCCTGTCGAAACGCCCCGAGTACCTCCTCACCCCCCTCATCTCGCTCCTGATTCTCGCAGCGTGGGAGGGCGTGGTGCGGGGGTTCGGTATCCCCTCGTTCATCGTCCCGGCTCCGTCCGTGGTCGCCCGGGCGCTGGTCGGGAGCCTTCACAGCGGGGTCTATGTGGCTCACTTTCTTCACACGCTCGCTGAAACTCTGCTGGGGTTCCTGATCGGGTCCGTTGTCGGGCTCGGTCTGGGGGCGTTGATCGCCCGGTCACCACACCTCGAGCGCACCTTCTACCCCTACGTGGTGGCGTTTCAGACCATGCCGAAGATCGCCATCGCCCCCCTTCTCGTCCTCTGGCTCGGGTTCGGGATCTGGTCGAAGGTGGCGATGGCGTCCATGATCGCCTTCTTCCCCGTCATGGTGAACGTGATCACCGGGCTCAGGGCCGTGGATCGCGAGGTGGTGGAGCTCATGCGATCGCTGTCTGCCACCGAGTGGCAGATTTTTAAGCTCGTCCGGCTCCCCACGGCGCTCCCGTACATCTTCGCGGGGCTGGACATCGCGATCGTCTTCAGCCTGCTGGCAACCATCGTGGCGGAGTTCGTCGGCTCCCAGATGGGCATGGGCAACCTGATTCTCCAGATGAACTTCGCCCTCGAGACCGGTCAGGAACCTCCGAAGGTTCTCGAAGAGTTCATCCGGGCGGTGGACCGGCCGAACCTGAAGATCAACTTCGATCCGGCCAACATTATCCTCTACGGCGTCGGCGACCCAATCGAAGCGCTCGACATCCTGGCGCCCTGGGTGGTCTCCGTGCACTGTAAAGATGGCGTCTGGCCTCCCAAGGACAAGCCTGGGGCGCTCGGAACGGAGAAGCCGCTCGGGCAAGGCGAAGTCGGCATCGAGCGCTTCATCGCCAAGCTCAAACAGATCGGCTACACGGGGCCGCTGACGATCGAGCGGGAAGTGGAGAGCGCCGACCAGGCCGAACGGCACGTGGGCGGCATCCCGCACCGCCAGGACGTGCGCGACGCCGTGGCGCTGCTCGAGAGGCTGCGCGCCTGAGCGCGCGCCGGGCGTTCACAGATTTCTTGGGGCCGGCTCACCGGCCGAAACCCACCTGCCGGTCAACGACTTAGCCCACCTCGGCGGCGTCCGCCGCGCGCCGGCGCAGCAGCGGCGGCTCTACACTATCGCCAGAAACGCGCTTTCCCCGCGCGCTGCCGGTCCGCGCCGCGGACAGGCGACTCACTGTGGAGGTCTTCTCTGTGATCCGCCGAAGCCTGGCATTAAAGTGCACACTGGCCGCTTGGGGCGCCTGGCTCGCCAGCGCCGCTCTGGCCGCCCCGCCGCTGACCACGATCAAGGACACGTTGTACAAGGCCGACGGCAGCCCGTTCGAGGGCATCCTGATGATCAACTGGAAGAGCTTCGAAGCGCCGGATACGTCCAACATCCCCACCAACAGTCTGAGTGCCCAGGTGGTCCGCGGCAATTTGCTCGTTCGCCTGGTGCCGACGACGACCTCGCCCAAGCCGGCCTACTATTCGGTTCGCTATGTCAGCGACGGCAGCATCCAGTTCAGCGAAATTTGGAGCGTGCCCCCGAGCGCACAGCCACTGCGGATCCGCGACGTGCGGATCGAATGGCCGCCGGCTACCGGGTCGACGCAGCCGCCGCCGACCGAGCCCCCGCCCGTGCTGGACAATATCCAGATCGACGATGTGCAGGGCTTGCGGCAAGAGCTCGACGCGCGGCCGACCAAAGGACTCTCCTACCTGCCCTCGCGCGTCGCCGTCATCGGGCCCACGGGCGAGCTGGAGGCCGCGGCGGGCGAGCTCAGCGACTGCGTGCGCGTCGATGGGAGCAGCGGGCCCTGCGGCGCTTCCGCCGGCGCCGGCTTCGTCGATAGCGAGGCGCCGCAAGGCGCGGTCGACGGCCAGAACCGGTCCTTTACGCTGGCCGGAACGCCGGCCCCTCCGGCGAGTCTGCTGCTGTACCGCAACGGCGTGCTGCAAAAACAGGGCGTCGATTATACGCTCGTAGGCAACGCAATCGATTTCGTCCCCGCCGTCACGCCGCAACCCGGCGACCTGCTGCTGGGTTCGTACCGCGTCGGCGGCTGTTGATGTCAGCCTTGGGGGCCGGAGTTCTGTTCTGGGAGCTCGGGAGCCTTCCCGGCCGGGATGGCGGCG
>JBBIMZ010000652.1:0-2271 GCA_037444135.1 Solibacteraceae bacterium | reverse complement strand
GGGCGCAGGCGCGGCCGGAGCGGCCGCCGGTGCCGGCTGCGCGGGCGCCGGAGCGGCGGCCCGGGAAGCCAGATAGGCCTCGACGTCGGCTTTCGTGATCCGGCCTCCGGCCCCGGTGCCCTTGATCTGGCGCAGGTCAATGTTGTGCTCCCGGGCCATGCGGCGCACCAAAGGCGAGATGGGACCCGCCAGCTCCTCTTCGGCCTCGGCCGGCGCTTCCGCCGGGGGTGCAGGAGGTGCGGGCGCTGCCGCGGCAGTCTCAGCGGCAGGCGCCGGCGCGGCCGCGGCTTCAGTGGCAGGCGCCTCCACCTGCACGGCAGCCGGAGTCTCGGCCACGGCGCCGGCGCCGTCTTCGGCAATGCGCGCGACCACTGTGTTGATGGCGACCGTGGCGCCTTCCTCAACCAGAACCTCGGCCAGGATGCCGGCGGCCGGCGACGGGATCTCGGTGTCCACCTTGTCGGTCGAAATCTCAAAGAGCGGCTCGTCCTGCTGGACGCGATCCCCGCGCTTTTTCAGCCACTTTGTCAGAGTGCCTTCGGTGATGCTCTCGCCCATCTGGGGCATGACTACGTCGGTCATCGAACTCTCTCCTGACAGTAAGTCGCGGCCTGCACGACTTCACATTCAAACACAATCGCGAAACTGGCAGTCAGCGCTTCGATCACTTCCTCGCGCCTGACCGCAACGCCTTCGGCGCGCATCGAAGTGACGGGCCGGCTGAGCCCGCACGGGACGATGTAGCGAAAGTAATCGAGGTCGGTGTCCACGTTCAGGGCGAAGCCGTGAGAAGTTATCCAGCGGCTGATATGGACGCCGATGGCGGCGATTTTGCGGTCCCCGACCCAGACGCCTGTGCATCCCGGGAGGCGGCCGGCGCGGATCGAAAAGCGGGCCAGCGTGTCGATGAGCACTTGCTCGAGGGCGCGGACGTATGCGACGACGTCCCGCTTCCAGGCGCGCAGGTCGAGAATCGGGTAGCCGACCAGTTGGCCGGGACCGTGGTAGGTGACGTCGCCGCCGCGGTCCGTGGCGTAAACGCCGATGCCGGTCCGCGCGAGAACCTCCGGAGGGGCCAGCAGATGCTCCATGCGGGCATTGCGGCCGAGCGTGATGACGTGTGGATGCTCTACGAGCAGGAGCTGGTCGGGGATCTCGTCCCGCTTGCGCCGCTCGACCCGTTCGCGCTGCAGAGCCAGAGCCGCTTCATAGTCCAGGCGGCCAAGGTTGTCAAGTTCGCACTTACGCATTGATGGCGAGTCCGTAGACGGCGTGGAAGGCCTCGCCAAGGGCTTCGTAGAGCGTCGGATGGGCGTGGATGGTGTGCATCATCGTCTCGACAGTGGCCTCGGCCTCCATGGCGGCCACCGCCTCCCCGATGAGCTCGTAGGCGTGCGGCCCGATGATGTGGACTCCCAGGATCTCGCCATAGGTTTCGTCGGAGACGACTTTGACGAAGCCGTCGTGGAGCCCCTCGATCGAAGCTTTGCTGTTGGCCAGGAACGGGAACTTACCCACCTTGACTTTGTAGCCCTGAGCGCGGGCCTGCGCCTCGGTCAGGCCGGCGCTGCCGATGCCGGGTTCGCAATAGGTGACGTTGGGAATCCGGTTCTTGTTCACGGGCCGCGCCGGCCGGCCCGCGATGTGGGCGACGGCCACCAGGCCCTCCATAGCGGCGACGTGGGCAAGCTGGGGCGTGCCGGCGACCACGTCGCCGATGGCGTAGATCCCCGGCTCGGCCGTCTGCTGCCACTCGTTGACTTTGATGAAGCCGCGGTCGGTCTCCACGCGCGTGCGCTCCAGGCCCAGGTTCTCGGTCACCGGCCGTCGTCCGACGGCCACCAGCAACGCGTCGGCCCGAAGAGTCTCCTGCTTGCCGGACGCGAGACCCACGGTGACTTCCACCGCCGAGTCGGTGAGGCGGATATCGGAAGCCTTGGCGCCCGGTTCGCACCGGATGCCGGTCTTGCGAAAGTAGCGCTGGAGTTCTTTGGAAACCTCTTCATCCTCGACCGGGACCAGGCGCGGCAGCATTTCGATCAGCGTGACTTTTGAACCGAACCGGTTGAAGATCGAGGCGAACTCGACGCCCACGGCGCCGGCGCCGATAATCACCAGGTGCTCCGGGATACGCTGAAGGTTGAGAATTTCGACATTCGTGAGAATCCGCTCCGGATCGGGCGCGAGGCCGGGAAGCATCCGGGCAGCCGAGCCGGTCGCGATGACGATGTGCCTTGGTTGGAGCAGTTACGCGTCGCGGCCGGAGCTCAC
>JBBIMZ010000651.1:0-2278 GCA_037444135.1 Solibacteraceae bacterium | reverse complement strand
GGCGCCGCACCAGTTCGAGCATGCGGTCGACGGCTTCGATCAGAGGATCGGTGTCGAGCAACTGAGAGCCGATATGGCAGCTGACGCCCTCAAGCTCGAGGTGCTCAAGCGCCGCGGCCCGCTCGTAGACGCTCTCGACGTCGGCGGCATCGATGCCGAATTTGTGCTCGCGCAGGCCGGTGGAGATGTAGGGATGCGTGGCCGGGTCGACGTCGGGATTGACCCGGACGGCAACGCGGGCTTTGCGCCCCCGGCGGGCGGCCAGCGCATCGATCAGCGCCAGTTCGGCCTCCGATTCGCAGTTGAAACTGTGGATGCCCGCCTCGAGGGCAAACTCGATCTCTTCGGCGGTCTTGCCTACGCCGGAGAAGACCACGCGGCCGGGGTCGCCACCGGCGCGGAGAACGCGGAACAGTTCTCCGCCAGAGACGATGTCGAAGCCGGCTCCGGCGCGAGCCAGCAACTTGAGCAGTGCCAGATTGAAATTCGCCTTCACGGCGTAACAGATGCGGTGCGGAGTGTCGCCGAAGGCGTCTTCGTAGGCGCGGTACTTGGCCAGAACCGAAGCCGCAGAATAGACATAACAGGGGGTTCCGGCGCGCGCGCCGATCTCGGCGAGCGCCACCCCCTCGCAGTACAACGCGTTGTCGACGTAGCGGAACTCGGAAGCCATTGTAGTTGTTAGGGTTGCACCCGAAACACGATCACCGTCTGGTCATCGCCGATCGGGGCGCCGGCGGCGAACTGGTCCAGGTCGGCAAAGATGGCCTCGACGATGGCCCGGGCCGGCCGGTCGAAGCAGCCTTCGAGCACCTGGTAGAGGCGCCGCCGGCCGTAGGCCTGACCCTCAGGGTTTTCCTGGTCGTGGACGCCGTCGGAGTAGAGCAGGATCACGTCGCCGGGTTGCACGGTGAAGGCAACCTCGTCGTACTCGGTGTCGTCGAGCAAACCGAGCGGAATCCCCTCGACTCGCTGTTTGAGAATCGCGCCGGCCCGGCACAGGATCGGCGGGAAGACCCCGGCGTTGGTCATGCGCAGCAGACGGTCCCAGGGCTCCCAGAAGAGCACCAGCAGCGTGACGTAGGTGGCGTGGACCTTGCGCTCGCTGAGGGCTTCATTCAGGCTTCGCAGCAGGGCGCCGGGATTGCGGTGCCGCGTAGCGAGAATCCGCAGCAGGCCGTTGAGCAGCGCTCCGTACAGGGCCGCGGCGGCGCCCTTGCCGCTCACGTCGCCGAAGGTGATCACACAGCGCCGATTGTCCTGCTCGAAGAAGTCGTACAAGTCGCCGCTGATCACCTGGGCAGGCCGGGAGCGCACGGCCACCTCCAGGCCCTCTAAAGGGGGAGGCTCGCGCAGCAGGAGAGCTTCCTGTAAGTGGCGGGCGGCCCGCAGGTTCTCCGCCGAACGCCGCTCGCGCTCGGCGATCTCCTCGTACAGGCGGGCGTTCTCGATGGCGTTGGAAACGAGGGGCGCCAACAGCGAAAGCATCCGCTCGTGATCTTCGGTGAAGTAAGCGATACGCCGGCTCTCCAGATCCATCACGCCGAGGACGCGGTCGCGCACCATGAGCGGGACCGCCACCTCGGACCGGATCCCGGGAGTCGATTCGATATAGCGCGAATCGGCGCGGGTGTCCTCAACCCGGATCAGCTGCTTGGCGGCGGCGGCCGTCCCGGTGATGCCGTGGCCGAGCGGAATGTTGTCGAGTTCGACGCGCTCGTCGTAGCGGAGGCTGAATCGCGAGCGGAGCAGGCCGCGCTCGGCATCCAGCAGCAGGAGGCTGAAGGCGTCGTAGTTGATGATTTTTCTGACGGTTGTGGCGATTCGGTTGAGCAGCTCGTCCAGGTCCAGGGTCGAGGAGAAACTGTGGGCGAGCGTCGCCAGGGTGCGCAGGGAATGGTTCTGGCGCACGACGCGGCGATACAGGCGGGCATTGTCGATCGAGGCCGCGACGCGGGAGGCGATCAGCCGCACCAAGGCGCTGTCATCCGGGGTGTAAGCGTTCGGCTGGGTCGATTGCAGGTCAATGACGCCGACCAGTCGGCCTCGGGCCACCATCGGCACGGCCAGTTCGGTGCGGACCGCGTCCACCGTCGGCAGGTAGCGCGGGTCGCTGCGCACGTCGCCGACCAGGATCGGCTGGAGCGAACTGGCGGCCGCACCGGTGATCCCTTCGTTAAGCGGTATCAACTACTTGCCGACGATTTCGGTGCGGTGGCCGAGCGCGTACCGAACGCGAAGTCCCCGGAGCTTCTCCGCGTTGAGCAGGATGGCAAAC
>JBBIMZ010000650.1:0-2280 GCA_037444135.1 Solibacteraceae bacterium | reverse complement strand
TCGGGGTCCGGCGCGCGTATCAGGTGTTCGCCGATCAGGAAGGCGTCAAAGCCGGCGGCGCGGAGCCGGGCCACGTCGGCGGCGGAATGGATGCCGCTCTCGCTCACCTTCACGGCGCCGTTGGGAATGCGCCCGGCGAGGCGCAGCGAAGTGCCGAGATCCACCTCGAAGGTGTGGAGATTGCGGTTGTTGACGCCGATAACGTCGGCGCCGGCTTCGAGCGCCGCTTCGAGTTCCTCCTCGTCGTGGACCTCGACGAGCGCGGCCATGGCGAAGCTCGAAGCCAGCTCCCGGAGATGCCGCATTTCGCCCGCGCTGAGAATGGCGGCAATCAGCAGCACGGCGTCCGCGCCGGCGGCCGCCGCCTCGACGACGTGCGCTTCGTCGATGGTGAAATCCTTGCGCAGCACGGGCAGGGCCGCGGCGCCGCGAGCGGCTTCAAGATCGCTCAGGCTGCCGCCGAAGAACTCCTCGTCGGTGAGCACCGAGAGGGCGGCGGCGCCGCCCCGCTCGTAGGCGCGCGCCAGGGCCGCGGCATCGACGGCGTCCGCGAGCGCCCCCTTACTCGGCGAGGCTTTCTTGATTTCGGCGATGACCGCCGGCGAGCGCTCCACGAGCGCGGCGCGGAAATCCCGCCGGCCCGCCATCCGCGCTTGCGCCCGGCGCTCCAGTTCCGCCAGCCGCGCGCGCACGGCTCCGAGCCCGCCCCGCTTCTGCTCGACGATCCGGGACAGAATATCCGGTATGGTCCTGGTCATCCGGGAGACTTTCATGATAGCAGGGGCGCCGTGAAATGCACGATCTGCTGGAGGAGCTTCAGCGCCGGGGCCAGATCACTCTGGCCGTCAAGGTGATTCCCCGGAGTGCACGCAACCAGGTCGCCGGCCGGATGGCCGACGGCGCCTGGAAAATCCGCGTGGCGGCGCCGCCCGAGCAAGGGCGGGCCAACGCCGAGCTGTGTGCTTTTATCGCCGGGATCTTCGGCGTGCCGGCTGCGCACGTGACGATCGCCGCCGGCGCCGGCTCATCGCGGAAGATCCTTCGGATTATCCAGTGAGCGGCCGGCAGCCGGGTCGCCCCGGACCTTGCCGATCGGCGGGCCTTTCCGGGCCCGTTCATAGTCGGTCACCAGTTGCCGGGTGACTTTCTCGGCGACGTCGGCGCTGGCGCCGCGAAACTTGGCCCCTTTGCTTTCCTGAATCGTCGACCAGATCACATCGCCGTCTTTGTCCACCAGGCGGACGGCGGCGGAAGCCTCGTGGCGGCGCTCCTGGATGCGGCTCGATTCGTTCTCGCCGGCGCTGCCGCTGACCGCCACGCCCCGCCCGCCGGTATACCGGCCGGTGGAAGTCCGCGGCGTGCCGAGCGTCACCGCGCCGCGGGCGTCGACGCTCTCGGCCGTCTGGTGGACGTCCGTGTAGATAAGATCCTCGGCCGAGCCGCGCAAGAAGGCATCGGCCCGTTCCGGGTTCTCCGTCAGCACGAACAGGCCCGTGCGCTGGAGGCTGGCGATGATCATGTCGCGGATCTGGTCGGCCGCCTCGCCGCCTCCGAGCCGTTCGACGTGCACGCGCTTGATGCGGAGCAGCCGCGAGGCCGAGTCTTCTTCGGCCGCCAGCGGCAGCAACGCCAGCAGGCCCGCAAGCGCCCGCACGCCCGCCCGGCTAACCTTTTCCCGCCCTGCGCGCATCTTCATCCTGGTATTCAACCTTGAGATTCGTCCGGACCTCGAGCGAGACCAGCAGCGGGCGGATATCGTCTTTGTCCACGCGGAACACCATCGCCTGCTGAGCGCCCTCCTCGTCGGTAAAGCCGATGGTGAGGAAGTGCTTCCGGCTCTTGCTGAGCACCAGCAGCGGCGAAATGATCACCCCCATCGCATAGCGCCGGCTCACCCGCTGGCCGTACTCGATCCGCGTGATGCGATTCCAACGCACGACCTAGCGCTGCTAGCCCGTCAGGAAGATGAGGAAGTCGTTATCCGTCGTAAGCAGGCGGCCTTTGGGCGCTTGGGCCAGCGCCGCAATGGTGCCGCCGACATACTGGACGCGGCCTCCGCCCTCCTGCGGCCCCGCCGGCGCCGCCAGCCAGACCGACACGAGGAGGGCAACCACACGCATGGCTCTGGTTCTGTCAGAAAGCTAGTGGCGGCGCCGCAGCGGCAGTCTCAAGCTTTTCGCGTCAGCCCGCGGAACGCTTATCTTCCCGGGGACGGCTCTTGAGTCTTCTTTGGCGGCGGGGGCTTCGGCGGTGGAGGGGGTGGCTTTGGGGGAGGTGGAT
>JBBIMZ010000649.1:0-2283 GCA_037444135.1 Solibacteraceae bacterium | reverse complement strand
GCCTCGTCGGTGAGGATCTCGGCAGGCTCCACCCGGCCGCCGCCTTCAACGTCGACCTTCAGGCGCACGCCCGGATAGGGAAGTTCGTTGACGTCCTGGAGCCGCACGACGACCGGTTCGGCAAGCGGCGCCCCGGCCGAGGCGATTTGCCGGTCGCCGGAAACCACCGTGAGCCGCAGGCTCGCCGGTGACTCCAAGACCTGGATCCGCGCGACCACGTCTTCGTGCGTCCCGCCGGGCACCGTGGCCGTAAGCTCGTCCACGCCGGCACGCGCGCCGCGAATCGGGAAGGCAGCACTTGTCGCGCCCGCGGGAATCCGGACCGAGGGCGGCGTCTCCACGGCGCCGTCGCGGGAAGCGAGCAGGACGACCAGATCGGCTTGCGGGGCGGTCTGGACGCGCACGGTGGCCGTGGCCGTCGCTCCCAACAGCACGCCGGCGGCCGGGAAAACGGAGAGATCCAGCGCACGGCGAAGCTTGGTGTCCGCGGCGGCGCGGTCCCCGGTCGCCTTGCGGTAGAAGGCCTCGAACTCCCGCCGGTATTCATCCACCTGCTCGATGACCGCCGCCTCCGGCTGACTGCCCTGCCTCACGATGAGGAGGAAGGCAAAGCGGAATCGCCGCTGCGAAACCGTGTGATCGGGCGTGCGGCGCCCTTCGGCCGCGATGATCTCATCGATCGAGATATTGCGCCGCACCCCATCGAAGCCGATGCCGGCTTGCGGCATCCGGCCGGGATTGGTGACCGTCGAGTTCACCACCAGGAACGTATCCGGCACCTCCCAGGGAGGCCGGAACCCCATCAGATACTGATCCAGCGGAGCGAAGCCCTCGACCGTGGCGACGGTGACGAAACGGTTCGCGCTCGGCGGGCCGGGGCACGCCTGCACCTGGCGGTCGCAGATCCGGTTGCCTTCGAGCAACGACGCTTCCGAGTTGAACGAGAAGTTCCAGTGCGCGCTCTGGCGGCCCAGCATCGGCCGGGCCTGCGGATCGGCGGGATCGCGAATGCTGGCGAAAGCCAGAAACAGATGCCCGGCCTCGTGGCCGAGCACGGTCAAGGGCGTGTCGCCGGCCGGCCGGCGCGAGGCCAGAATCTCGTTCGGATTCCGCGGATATTGCGACAGAGGCCCCATGTTCATCACGGCCTGCAAGCGCCGCCGCGAACCGAACTCTTTGCCGATGTCGACCTTCAGGTCGCCGTAACCGCTGCGGTGGTTGCGCACGGTGACTTCAAAAGCGACCGCGCCCGAACTGGCGGAAATCCCCAGATCGTTAAACAAGACCAGGTAGTCGTAGGCGTCCTCGTGCGTCTCGTAAAACTTCTGGGCCGCCAGGACGATGTCCACCTCCTCGACGTTGGTGAAGCGCTCGACGACGGCGCCGGCATATTCGGCCGCGCTCCCGTCCAGGAACGAGACCACGGCCGTGGAGCCTGCCAGGTTGCCGGGGGCGATCCCGACGACCGCCTGCTGCGTCGTGATGCCGCGATAGGCGAACTCGATGCGGCCGTCCGGATACAGACGCACCTGAAAGGTCTGGCGGGCCCCGGCGCCGACCTCGACCCACTCTGGGACGTCGACCCAGCTCACTACCAGGCGGCCGGCTTCCGCAAGCAGGCGCACGCCGGCGGCGGCGCGCGAGGGGTCCAGGTCGCGGAACAGCGGCGCGATGCGCGGCGGGCCCGCCGTCACACGGCCGAGCGAGCGCTCCGAAGAGGCGGTGTCGGGCGCCGTGAAGGTCAGATTCCCGTCGGAGTTCAGAAACACGGAGCGGAAAAGGGTCCCGTAGAAAGGAAACGGAAAAGGCAGTTGGATGGAGCGCGTGTCGTCGTCTTGCAGGCCGGCGACGGGCGCGCCGCGAGAGGCTGCATCGTCGTCGAAGCTCGCCTGGCCGGTGGTGAACCGGTAGCGGGTCGCATTGGCTTCGGCGGGGAGAAAGGTGACGGTCCGGTTGTCCAGGTCGAACGGGTTGCGCCGTGACACGACGCCGTCGGCGTCTTCGATGAGGGCGATGTCGCCGGCGTCGCGGCCGGCCGTGCGAAGCGCCGAGGCTGCCGCCTGCCGGCGCGGTCCGCGAAGCGCCCGCGAGCGGGCGGCTTTGCGGTGAAGCTGCAACTCCTCCTGCCAGCGCTCGGCGTGCGTCCCGCACACGGCGAGCTCCTGCCGCGCCGGGACGGGCAGCGGGAGGAGGAGCAGGATGACGAGCGCCGAACGAAGGCGACAACGAGACATCAAGAGCTAAATCGTATTGTAGGCGCTCGCTCCGCGGCCTCGCGCCGCC
>JBBIMZ010000648.1:0-2286 GCA_037444135.1 Solibacteraceae bacterium | reverse complement strand
CAGGACGTATGTGGACTACCAGGACTTGCTGGCGCAGCCCGGCATCGATTTCGTGGTCATCGCCACGCCGGACCACCAGCACCGGCCGAATCTGCTGGCGGCGCTCGCCGCGGGCAAAGACGTATACCTCGAAAAGCCGCTTTCGCTGACGCTCCACGAGAGCGAGGAGATGGTGCGAGCGGTGCGCCGGACGGACCGGATCGTGCAGGTCGGTATGCAGCGTCGCAGCATGCCGTTCATCTGGAGAGCCAAGAAGCTGATCGACGACGGCATGCTGGGCAAGATCTCGATGGTGAAGGCCAAGTGGAACTGGAACTTCACGCTGCCGCTCGACAATTCCCCGCTGCCGGGCAAGCTGGACTGGGAGCGGTTCCTGGGCCCGGCGCCGAAGCGGCCGCTCGAGCCGATGCGCTTCCGGTTGTGGCGGGGCTTCTGGGACTATTCCGGCGGCAACATGACCGACCAGGGCACCCACCTGATGGATGTCGTCCAGTGGCTGACCGGCTCCGGCCCTCCGCTGGCCGCGACCTGTTCGGGCCGGATCGTCGACGCGCCGGGCGCCGAGGTGCCGAATGTGTTTTCGGCGACCTTCGAATACGCCGACCTGCTGGCGACCTGGACCTTGAACTACCGCACCTCCTTCGAGTACGACTGGTCGATCCAGTTCATCGGCGACCGCGGGGCGATGGTGCTGGACCGGCACGGCTCGCGCATTTACAGCGACCCGGGCTCGTCCGGCGCCCCGTGGGCGGTGAAGACTCTGCCGGAGCTGATCTACCAGGAAGCAGACCGCGACAGCGTTACTCTGCACATGAAGAATTTCCTGGAGGCGATCCGCGAGCGGAAAGAGCCGAACTGCCCCATCGAAGTGGCCGCCGCGGCCGTGGCCGGGCCGCACTTGGCCAACCTGGCCTACCGGGAGGGCAAGAAAGTTCGCCGGCCTTCAGCGTGACTCCGGACAGCAGACCATGAAGACCGCCACCTCGGCGAAGAGATTCGCCAGGAAGGCGACGGTGTGGCGGCCCGCCAGGAAAATCCGCCGCTCGATGCGCCAGCCTTCGCGGGCGGCCAGTTCCTCGAAGTCCTTCACCGTGAGGAAGTGGATGTTGGGCGACTCGTACCAGTCGTAAGGGAACAGGCGCGTCTTCGGCGCCCGCCCCGTGACCAGGTGGGCCAGTCGCACCTTCCAATGCCCGAAGTTCGGGAAGGCCACGATGGCGTGCCGGCCCACGCGCAGCATCTCGCGAAGCACCTGCAAGGGACGGCGCGTTTCCTGGAGCGTCTGGCTGAGGATGACGTAATCGAAAGCCTGACTCGGATAGTCGAGCAGCCCCTGATCGATGTCGCCCTGATAGACGGAAACCCCCCGGGCGATGGCCTGCTTGACTTTGGCGCCGTTGATCTCGATCCCCCGCGCCTCGACGCCCTTGTGCTCGGCCAGCCACCAGAGGAGCGCCCCATCTCCGCAGCCGAGATCGAGCACACGGCTGTTTTTCTCGACCAGCTGGCTGATGATGGCGTAGTCGCTGCGGCCGAGCAGTTCGCGGACGAACGGCCCCCGCTGGACCGGTTCGTTCGCTTCGGCGCGGGTGATGCTACCGGCGGCGTCGGCGGTCACAAGATTTCTCATCATAACGCCGCGACCGTGCCCGGCGGGCGGGCGGCCGCTTTGCGGGTCACATCGCGGTAGGTGCTCGCCAGAAAACCCCGGATGACCTCGGTCTGTTCGGCCACGTCGACCAGGAACGCATCGTGGCCGTAGTTGGAGGTCAGCTCGCAGTAGGCCACGTCCCGGTTGAGGCTGCGCAGGGCGTTGACGATCTCCTGCGACTGGTAGCTCGGATACAGCCAGTCCGAGGTGAAGCTGATCACCAGAAAGCGCGCCGTCACTTTCTCGAGCGCCGCCACGAGCGAGCCGCTGCCGTTGGTGATGTCGAAGTAGTCCATCGCCTTGGTGATGTACAGGTAGGAGTTGGCGTCGAACCGGTCGACGAACTGGCTGCCGCGGTAGCGGAGGTAGCTTTCTACTTCGAAATCGACGTCGAAATCGAAGCCGAAGCTCTGCTTGCCCCGCAGGCGCCGGCCGAACTTCTCCCGCATCGACTCGTCGCTCATGTAGGTGATGTGGCCGATCATGCGGGCGACCGCCAGACCGCGCGCCGGCGGCTTGCCGCCGTAATAGTTGCCTCCGTTCCAGTCCGGATCGGCCATGATGGCCTGCCGGCCGACTTCATTGAAGGCGATCTGTTGCGCGCTGTGGCGCCACGTGCCGGCGATGGGGATGGC
>JBBIMZ010000647.1:0-2287 GCA_037444135.1 Solibacteraceae bacterium | reverse complement strand
ACGATGTCGCCGGGGAAAAAGTCGGCGACGTTCGAGCCGACGGCGACGATCTCGCCGACGAACTCGTGCTCGACCACCATCGGCACAGGGATCGTCCTGCGGGCCCACTCGTCCCATTTCCAGATATGCAGGTCCGTGCCGCAGATGGACGTCCGGTCGACGCGGATCAGTACGTCGTTGATGCCGATGACCGGTTCAGGGACGTCCTCGAGCCACAGGCCGGGCTCGGGCCGGTTCTTGACGAGGGCTTTCATGGGTCCAATGACCCATCCTAACCCGGCCTCAGTCCCAGGAGTCGTGCGTTGCGGCGGGCAGGTAGATCGCGTAGGTGGTCAACCGGCCGGGTTCGCAGCGGGTCAGCAGCCGGCCTCCGGCCCAAGAAAGGATTTCCGCCAGGTCGGCGGTCACCCCTTCGGGGTCGCCGGCATCGAGACCGCCCGTGAAACTCAGCTCGAGCACGCCGTAGGCGCCGGGCGCCAGGTCCGCCAACTCGCCGGTCGCGCCTGGCGCCAGCTCGAAGGCGCGGCTGGCGATGGTCAGCTTTCCCCCTTGGGGCATGACTTGCCGCGCCGCCGCCGCCAGGTTCAGGAGGACGTGTTCCAGGTGGCCGCGGTCGGCCACGACCTGGCCGGCCTTGGGATCGAGCGCCGTGAGGATCTCGACCTCGGCGCCGGCGACGCACGCGAGCAGGCTGTCAAGCCCGGTAACGACCCCGTTCAAGGCGAAGGCGGAAGGCCGCGGCAGGCGCCGCGCGACGTACCGGCTCAACTGGTCCGCGAGGCGGCTCCCCTGTGAGGCGGCCTCGAGCAGATCCGCGAGGCGTGATCGCTCCTCACTCCCCGCGGCCCACTGCGCCGCGAGCTTCTGGCCGTGCTCGGCGATACGGTTCAGCGTCTTGCCGAACTCGACGGCGATGTTGCCGGCCAGCCGCCCGGCGGTCTCCAGGCGGCTTGATTCCAGCGAGCGTAAAGCGCAGCAGGCTTCCGTCCGCTCAAAGTCGGCCGCGTGAAACACGAGGGCGGCGCCCACCGTCTCGCCCTCGCCATTGCGCAGCGGAACGGCGTGGCCGCGAATCCAGGTCTCGGTTCCCTGCCGGCTGACCACAACCCGCCGGTCACCGAGCCCGATGCCGACACCTTCCCGTAAGGCCCGGCTCACCGGATCGCCGAGCAGCGAACCGCGCGCGGCGTGCACCGTCACGAACACATCTTTGACCGGCCGGCCCGCCGCCTCGGCCTGGGTCCAGCCTGTCAGCGCCTCGGCGGGCCGGTTCATCAGCGTAACCGCTTTGCCGGCGTCGGTCAGGATCACCGCTTCGTTGACGCTGCGGAGGGCCATGACCAGTCGCCGTTCGTTCTCGATGAGCCGCTGCTCCTGGGGATGTTTGTGCAGGGCGATTTCGACGGCCGAGCGGAGCGAGCGCTCGTCGAAGGGCTTGAGGATGTATCCGGCCGGCGAGGTCTTCTTGGCCCGCTCGAGGATTTCGGCGTCGGCATAGGCGGTGAGGAACACCACTGGAATGCCCAGCCGCTCATGCAGCGCGGCGGCCGCATCCACTCCGTCCACCGGACCCTTCAGCCGGATGTCCATCAGCACGAGGTCCGGTTCGTTTTCCACCGCCTTGCGGATTGCGCTGACGGCCGTCGCCGCCGAGGCCACCACTCGGTAGCCGAGCTTTCGCAGGCATTGCTCGATGTCGGCGGCCACGACGCCTTCATCTTCCACGATCAGGATCTTCGGTTGTTTCACGGCAGTAGCCCTCTTCGCCGCTTCGTTCCCCCAGCTCGATTTCGAACGCCGTTCCCCCGCCGGACCGCTGCCGCACCCGCGCTTCGATCTGGCCGGCCAGAATCCGCACGAGGCGCAACCCGAGCGAACTGGCGGTGGCGACGTCGACGTTTTCCGGCAGTCCGATCCCGTCGTCGGCCACCGTCAGCACCGCTGCTCGCGGCGGCTGCGGCTTCAGCCCGATGAAGATCTCCCCGCGCCGCTCGTCGGGAAAGGCGTGCTTGAGGGAATTCGACACCAGTTCGTGAACGATCAGGCCGCAGGGAATCGCCGCGTCGATCGGCAGCGCGATATCGGCGACATCGACCCGCAGCGCAATTCGCGCCGAATCGATGCCGTAGGAAGAAAAGAGGCTGGCGCAAAGGTTCTTGACGTATTCGCGGAAGCCGATCCGGGATAGGTCGGGCGAGCGGTGAAGCTGATCGTGCACCAGGGCCATCGAGCGCTCGCGGTTCTGGCTCTCTTTGAGCATCTCGAGCGCTTGCGATCGGAAGAGCAC
>JBBIMZ010000646.1:0-2291 GCA_037444135.1 Solibacteraceae bacterium | reverse complement strand
AAGATGACGGGCGCCTTCCGCTTCGCCGACGACCAGCACCCCGGCGCCTGGGACGGCGGCTGGGGGACGCTTTCTCCGCGCATCGGCGCCGCTTACCGAATCAACGACAAGACGGTCGTCCGGGGCGCCTATGGCCGCTACGTCACGCCCTGGACCACCAACGCGGCGCACGACCAGTTGAGCGGATTCCCGCTCTACGGCTTTTCCAACTTCACCGGGGCGCCGGAGGCGATTCAGGGCGTGCCGCAGATGGACCTGCGCGATCCGTTCCCGCCGAGCAATCCCATCCGGCCCTCCTACGAAAAGCGGCTCGGCATCTATACGATGCTCGGCAATTCGCTGTTTTATTTCAATCCGGAGCGCAAACGCAGCAACAGCGACCGGGTGAACATCTCCGTGCAGCGGCAGCTGCCGTTTTCGATGGTGCTCGACGTCACCTACTTTTTGAACCGGACGAGCCAGCTTTTCGAGACCGATTACAACATCAACCAGGTCGATCCCCAGATCTTTTACACCTACAAAGAGCAGACGCTCAACGTGACCGACAACCCGTTCTACGAGCTTCTGCCGGTGGAGAAGTTCCCGGGTGCGCTCCGCTACCAGCCGCAGGTGGCGGTGACCGACCTGGCCAAGCCGTACCCTCATTACGGCGACATCGTCGTGGTCGACGGCTTCCGTGGCGGAACGATGAAGTATCAGGCGCTGCAAATTAAGTTGCAGAAGAATTACAGCCACGGCCTGTCGCTGCTGATGGGTTATAGCTATCACGTCGAGAAGGACGAGCGGTTCTTCAACGATATCGACAACTACCAGCGGAAATTCACCTGGCAGTATCCCGGCACTTACCGGCAGCGTTTCACGCTCGCCGGCACCTGGGACGTGCCGGTGGGCAAGGGCCGCACCTTCTTGAACGCGGCGCCGCGCCTGGTCGACGCCGTGATCGGCGGCTGGAGGGTCAGCAGCGTCGTCTTCTGGCGCTCGGGCAACCTTCTCCAGTTCGGCGGGATGCTTTGGGACGGCACCGATCCGAAGGTTTCCAGTCCCACGCCCGACCGGTGGTTCAACCCCGCGCCGTTCACCCGGCTGCCGGCCTTTACGCCGAGGACCAACCCCTGGAGCTTTGACGGCTTGTACGGACCTGGGGTGTTCAACATGAACACGTCGATCGTCAAGGACTTCCATGTCACCGAGAAGCTCCGCGCCCAGCTTCGGGCCGACTTTTTCAACTTCCTGAACAATATGAGCTGGGGCGATCCGTCGACCGACGTCGATGACGCCAATTTCGGCCGGATCACCAACCAGGCGTATCTGACCTACGGCCGGCGCGTACAACTGGGGGCTCGTGTGGAGTTCTAAGCCTCCGGCGGCCGCCGGAAAGGCCCTGTGGGGGTTGATGCTGGCGGCCGCCCTCCACTCCGGCATTGCGCAAGATCTCAAAGAAGCAGCGCGTCTCGACGCCGCCGGCCGGTGCGCCGAGGCCGAACCGCATTACCGCCGGTTGCTTGAAACCCATCCCGATTCGCCCGCAGTTCTCAACAATGCGGGCAACCACTATCTGCTGTGCGGGCAGCCCGGAAAGGCCCAGGAGCTTTTCGAGAGATTACTGCGGCAGGTTCCGGACCACGCCAACGCCAACCTGCAACTGGGCCGGCTTGCCGTAGAACGGCGCGACGGCGCCCGGGCGCTCGAATATTTGGCGCGGGTCAAGGACGCCGGTCCCGAAGTCGACCTGCTGCGCGCCGAGGCGCTCCACTTGTCGGGAAGGCGACCGGAGGCCGAGAGGCTGCTGGAGGCGGCCGAGCGGGCCGGCGCCGGCGAGCCCCGGCGTCTCTACCTGCTCGGGCTGGCCTGCGGCCGCATGGGTCTTTACGGCCGGGCCGAATCGGCGTTTCAGGCGGCTTTGGCCCTCCGGCCTGGAGACTTTGACCTGCTCCTGCAACTCGGCCGCGCCGCCGCCCGCGCCGGGCACTACGAGCGCGCTCAGCGGGCCCTCGAAACCGCTCTGAAGGTCCGCCCCAAGCACCTGGACGTGCTGGTGGAGCTCGGCAAAGTCTGTGCGGCGCGCCAGGATTACGTCCGCTCGGTGTTCTACCTCGCCCAGGCGCGCCAGCAGGCGCCGGAAGCCGCCGAGATCGTCCTATTGCTGGCCCGGGCCGCCGAGGATGCCGGCTATTACGAAGATGCGGCGGCCGCCTACGACGACTACCTGCGCCTGCGGCCCGGCGACGAAGCCGCGCGCCGCGACCGGGCCCGCGCCTGCGGCCATACGGCCGGCCGGCGCGACGAGGCCC
>JBBIMZ010000645.1:929-2295 GCA_037444135.1 Solibacteraceae bacterium | reverse complement strand
AGCAGCGCCTTGAAGAAGGCGTGCGTGTACAGGTGGAAGATCGCCACCCAGTAGGCGCCGACGCCGGCGGCCATGAACATGTAGCCGAGCTGGCTCACCGTCGAGTACGCCAGCACGCGCTTGATGTCGTTCTGCACCAGCGCGATCGAAGCCGCCAGAATCGCCGTCGCCGCGCCGATGGCGCCGACGATCACCGACGTCTGCGGCGTCAGGGCGAACAGCGCATTCGAGCGCGCCACCATGTAGACGCCCGCGGTGACCATCGTCGCGGCATGGATCAGCGCCGAAACGGGCGTCGGACCCTCCATCGCGTCCGGGAGCCAGGTGAACAGCGGGATCTGCGCCGACTTGCCCGTCGCCCCGACGAACAGCAACAGCGCCATCGCGCTCAGCACGCCGAAGCCGGCCTCGATCGGCTGCCCGGCCAGCGCCTCGTTCACATCGAGGAAGCGCACCGTGCCGAGCACGGAGAACATCAGCAGCAGCCCCACGATGAAGCCTGCATCGCCGATGCGGTTGACGACGAAAGCCTTCTTGCCGGCGTCGCCGGCCGACTTCTTGTGAAAGTAGAACCCGATCAGCAGGTAGCTGCACAGACCGACGCCCTCCCAGCCGACGAACAGCAGCACGTAGTTGTTGGCCAGCACGAGCGTCAACATGAAGAAGACGAACAGGTTCATGTAGCCGAAGAAGCGGTAGTAGCCGCCTTCGTGGCCCATGTAGCCGACCGAGTAAACGTGAATGAGGAAGCCGACCACGGTGACGACGAGAATCATCACCGCGCTGAGCGGATCGAGCAGGAAGCCGAAGTCGGCGGCAAAGCGCGCCGCGCCGCCGCCCGCCGCGTGGAACGGAAAGCCGGCGATCCAGGTGTACAGGACGACTTCATGAACCTTCTCCGGCAGCCCGGCGAGCTGGAGGACGGCGCCGAGGCTGAAGACCAACGAGAGCAGGACAGTGCCCGGCCCGAGCAGGCTCACCAGAAAGCGCAGGGGCGGCGGGTGGTGATGGCCGCCGGGGCCGGCCTCCGGCGCGACGCCGGGCGCGACGGCGACTGCGGAAGGCGGCTGCGGATCCAGGCGCCGCCCGACGAGCAGCATCAACACCGCGCCGAAGAGCGGAAACAGAGGGATCAGCCAGATCGCGTCGAGAAAGTTCACCATTTCAGCAGGTCCACTTCGTCGGCCAGCACCGTCTCGCGGTTGCGGAACAGGGCGATCAGGATCCCGAGCGCCACGGCCGTCTCAGCCGCGGCCACCGTGATGACGAAGATGGCGAAGATCTGGCCGTGGACGTCGCCGAAGTGGCGGGAGAAGGTAACCAGGTTGATGTTGACGGCGTTCAGGATGAGCTCGATCGACATGAG
>JBBIMZ010000645.1:0-919 GCA_037444135.1 Solibacteraceae bacterium | reverse complement strand
CGACCATGTTCCGCCGCGTGAGCACGCCGATCGTGCCGATCAGCAGCAGCGCCGCGCTCAGGACGAGAAAGTGTGCGTTCGTGATCGGGTGCAGCATCTAGATCCTCTTCTTGGCCATCACCACCGAGCCGACGATCGCCACTAGCAGCAGTAGCGAAGCGATTTCGAACGGCAGCAGGTACTCGGAGAAGAGCACGTCGGCCAGGCGCTCGGTGTTGCCTTCGACGGCCGCTCCGGGCGCCGCTCCCTCGGCCAGCACGAACGAGCTCAGACCGCGGCGGAGCACGTAGACGAGTTCGGCGCCCACGGCCGCCACGCAGGCCAGCGCCACCCACCACTGCTTGTTGAATTGCCGCAGCTTGGCCGTCTCGTCGAGGTTGACCAGCATGACGACGAACAGGATCAGCAGCACCACGCCGCCGATATAGAGAACGATTTGCACGGCGAAGAGGAACTCGGCCTGCCGCAGCAGGAACAGGCCGGCCGTGCCGAGCAGCGACACGATCAGCCAAAGCGCGCTGTGCACCGCGTTCCGCCGCGTGACCGTCATCACGCCGCCGCCCAGCACGAACAGGGCGAAGATGTAGAACAAAACCGTGTCAACCATACAGACTCACCGCGGCCGGCGGCCGCCGGAACGATCAATAACGGTAGCGCGTCGGTTTCGGTCCTTCCTCGAGCATCTGGCGATCCCAAATGGCCCCCTCCCGCGTGTAGCTCGCCAGTTCGAAATCCTGCGTCAGCTCCAGCGCATCGACCGGACAGGCGTCCTCGCACAATCCGCAGAACATGCACCGCGACGTGTCGTAGGTGAACGTGGTCAGCTCCTTGCGCCGGGTCTTTTCGTTGCGCTCGCTCGAGACGACGATCAGGTTCTCCGGGCAGGCCAGCGCGCACAGGTTGCAGGCGATGCACAGCG
>JBBIMZ010000644.1:0-2311 GCA_037444135.1 Solibacteraceae bacterium | reverse complement strand
ATTTCGCTGGCGATGGGTTTCTGGCGCGTGCGGATGCACTCGAGCCAGTTCCGCAGCAGATGCTCGGCGCTCGGGGGATCGCCGGGAGCTTTGGCGGCCGGTTCCGCCGACACCTCGGGGTTGGGGATGAATTCCCAGCCGAGCTCCCGGATGTAGCGGTGCACGCGGAGCACCCCGCCGCGGCCGCGCAGTTCGATTCCCGCCGACGATGACGGCATGCCGCAGGTGAGGATCTCGGCCTCGAAGGTGACGTTCAGCGCTTCCGGAAATTCGAGGATCAGGTTGACGACGTCGGGCGTGTCGCGGTCCGGAAAGTGATAAATGCCGCCGCCGGCGACGGCCGCCCGCGGGTGGGAGAGGTTCAGGAACTGCCGGGCCGAATCGATGACGTGGATGCCGATGCCCATGATCATGCCTCCGTCGTAGTGGAGCCACTTGTAAGGGCTGAAGTAGACATCCGGGTTCCAGGGGATCCTGGGACCGAGACCGAGCCAGCGCTCCCAATCGAGGCCGTCGGGCTTCTGCTCCATACCGGGCGGCGGCTTCTGGACGTAGCCTTTGTTGGAGTTGTACCAAGTGCGGATCAGACCGACCTTGCCGAGCACGCCCGAGTCGACGAACCGGGCGCGGGCCTGCTGCCAGTGCGGGATCGCGCGGGCCTGCATGCCCACCTGGACGATGCGGCCGCCGGCCCGGGCGGCGCGGACGATCGCCTGGCCGTCGCGCGGATGATGCACCATCGGCTTTTCGACGTAGACGTCGAGGCCGGCGCGCAGCGCGTCGACGGTGATCGGGCCGTGCCAGTGGTCCGGCGTGGCGACGATGACGGCGTCCAGGCGGCTCTCCTCGAGCAGCCGGCGGTGATCCCCATAGGTCTTCACCGGCCCGCCGGCGATGGTGGCGGCCTGATCCCGGCGCGCGCTGTAGACGTCGCAAACGGCGACCCACTCGACGCCGCCGATCCGGTTCAATTCTTTCATCAGGTACTGGCCGCGGGGACCGGTCCCGATGGCGGCGAGGCGGATGCGGTCGTTGACGCCGAGCACGCGGCCTGCGCTGAGGGCCGTCGCGCCCAGAAACTTTCGGCGAGAGGTCGCATCGGACATAGCAGATTTCCTCGTCCCATTGTCGTGGAAGACGAACGCCGTGTCACGCCGGCGCCGCTCAGGTGCGGCGGATCCGGCGGGCCAGATCCTACGCCGCCAGGACGATGTCGGCCCAGGGAGGCGCCGGGCCCCAGCTCCGGCGCAGCCGCTCGAGTTCATCCCGAAACCGCCCGAGCGCGCCGAGCACGCACGGAGGCTCGGGCATGTGCCCGGCATCTTGACGCGTAACCAGCCAGTCGAGCGCGGCCGCGACAATCCCCCGCACGGACCCGTCATAAATCGTGGGATCGAATCCGGCCAGATCAGAAACAAAAGTCTGATACGCGTGGCCCGCGGGAACCAATACCAGCCAGTCGTGTCGCCGGTTCTCGCGTTTTTCCAAGTACCGCCGCGCCATGGCGGTGCCCAGCTCCAAGGGCATGTTGAACCGCGCCAAATTGGCGTCGCTCTCGCCCGTGCAGCGCGTCAGATCGTGGATCGAGTACTTGGATTCGAACAGCGCCCGCGTGATGCGCGCCATCCTCGGCTCGGCCACCGTGCCGGTTTCAAGCGCGCTGCGAGGCAGAAATCCGCAGCAAACCACAGAGAAGACCAAGGCGTCGAAGCACTCTCGGAAGCCGGCGTCGTACGGGCAGTTCAGAAAAACCGATTTGGCGGGGGCCGCGGCGAGTGGCCCTTTGCCGAACTGCGGGCGGCGCGAGCGACCAGGCAAGGGGCTACGGTTCCGGTTCGACGGCCGGCGATTGCTCCGCCTTCCAAACCTCGGCGACATCTTTGAATCAGGCGGAGACGATCCAGCCAGTCCTTGCCCGGCGGGCTCGGGCGCCGCCGCAAGCTCGCCGGCGAAGCTGTGACCATCTTGGCGAGCCGCTTGATGACGTCGGAGGACTTTCGTCCTGGCTCAATCCGGACTGCCTGCCAATTTTGCAAGAAGGGAGGCGCCTTGGCCTGGCCGACGAGGACGGGGATGATGCGCTTGGTCGAGTCGGTCCATGATTGAACAAGCGCGTTCTGCCACTGGCGGTCCTGGGTTGGGTCCCGGTGATGGCGCGCCCCGACGACGAACACGTAGACGTCGGCCGCTTCTACTAACCACTGGAGAACCTTTGGATGGGTGTGCGTGCCGTAGTTGTCAAGAATCACATGCACCGTCAGCTGCTTGGGGGTCTGCCGCTCGATCTGCTCGAGGACTGGAGATCCTCACT
>JBBIMZ010000643.1:0-2333 GCA_037444135.1 Solibacteraceae bacterium | reverse complement strand
GCTGGCCGTGCGCGTCCGCGCCGCGGCCGGCGGGGCGTCGCAGGAGCAGGATTTCTACGTCAGCAAGGACGGGCGCAAAATCGTCCGCGCCGTCATCTATGACGTCAACAAGAATCCGTTCCACCAGGAGATCGCCAAGCTGAAGACGGACTCCCAACCGGCTCTCGGCGCGCCCGGCGCCCCAGTGGTTCTCGTGCTCTTCAGCGATTTCCAGTGCGGCTTCTGCGCCCAAGAGGGGCAGATGCTGCGGCAGAACCTGCTCAAGGCCTACCCCGAGCAGGTGCGCCTTTACTTCAAGGACTTCCCCCTGGATCAGATCCATCCCTGGGCCCGCACGGCCGCGATCGCCGGCCGCTGCGTCTACCGCGAGTCCGAGGAGGCCTTCTGGGCCTACCACGACTGGGTCTTCGCCAACCAGGCGCAACTGACCCCGGAGAATTTCAAGAGCAAGTTTCTCGAGTTTGTCAAAGCGTATGGCAAGCTGGACGGCTTCAAGCTCGGCAACTGTCTCGACAACCGCCTCACGGAGGCCGAGGTCAACCGCTCGGTCGAGGAAGGGCGCGAGTTGCAGGTCAACTCGACGCCCACGCTGTTCGTCAACGGCCGCCGGATCAACGCGCAGATCCCCTGGGAGAACCTGAAGCAGGTGATCGATTTCGAACTCAACTACCAGAAGACGGCGCACAACGCCGGCGAGGAATGCTGCGCGGTGAAACTCCCGACGCCGGTCAACCAGTAAGGCCTTGCGCATGCCCACTGCACGACGCCCGCGACTGCTCCCCTGGCTCCTTCCGCTCGCGCTGGCGTGGGTTGGCGCCGCCTTTCCGGCCGCGCCGCCCGGCAGGCCCGCCTTCGATCCCGGCCGCTACCTCGAGCATGTCAAGTACCTGGCCTCGGCCGAGCTGCGCGGCCGGGGCACCGGGATGCCGGAACTCGACAAGGCGGCCGACTATATCGCGCGCCAGTTCCGCCTGATCGGCTTGGAACCCGCCGCCGGCAGTTACTTCCAGCCTTTTCACGTGACGGTAAATGCCCGGCTCGGTTCGAATAATCGCTTCGTATTCTCCCGGGATGGAGGGAAACATACGTTGAAACCGGCGGCGGATTTCATCCCGTTCAACTTTTCCGCCTCGGGTAAGTTCTCCGGACGGGTTGTCTTCGCGGGTTACGGGATCACCGCCGCCGAGTACCACTACGACGACTATGCCGGGCTCGACGTCCGGGACAAGCTGGTCGTGGTGTTGCGGCACGAGCCGCAGGAGTTCGACGAAAAGAGCGTCTTTGCGGGCAAGGTCTACACCGAGCACGCGCAACTGTTCAGCAAGGCGGTCAACGCGAAGATGCACGGCGCCCGGGGCGTGATCTTCCTCAACGACATCGGCAACCACGGGGGCGAGGACGGCGAGCTCGAGAAGTTCGAGCGCACGGTGGGCCCGTCGAGCGCCGGCATCGCCTTCGTGCACGTGCGGGCGAAGGCGGTCGAGGGCTGGTTCGAGGCGGCCGGCAGGAAACTCGCCCAGATCCAGCAGGAGATCGACCAGGATTTACGGCCTCGCAGCTTCGCCTTTCCCGATTCGCTCACGGTCGAGATCGAAGTCGATGTCCGCCGCGAGTCGCGCACCGTGCGCAACGTGGCGGGGTATTTGGCGGGCGAGACGCCCGAATACGTGATCGTCGGCGCGCACTATGACCACCTGGGTTTGGGCGAGCAATTCTCGATGGCGCCCTCGGAAGCCGGCAAACCGCATCCCGGGGCCGACGACAACGCCTCGGGCACGGCCGGCGTGATCGAGCTGGCGCGGTGGTTTGCGGCGCAGCCGAAGCTCCGGCGGGGCGTCCTGTTTCTGGCGTTCGCCGGCGAGGAGCTGGGCCTGCTCGGCTCCAGTTACTATGTCAACCATCCACTGCTGCCGCTCGATCGCGCGGTGGCGATGATCAATCTGGACATGATCGGCCGGGTGCGCGACTCGAAGGTCTACGTCGGCGGGGTCGGCACCGGCACCACGTTCCGCCAGACGCTCGAGCCGCTCATCCAGGACGCGGCCTTGCAGGTGGACTTCTCCGACACCACCGGCTACGGCTCGAGCGACCATACGTCGTTTACGACGCGCGAGGTGCCGGTGCTGTTCTTCTTCTCCGGCCTTCATGCCGACTATCACCGCCCGAGCGACACCTGGGACAAGATCGACGCGCCGGGCACGGCGAAGCTGCTCGATCTGGTGGCCCGCGTCGTCTCGATCCTCGCCGGCGGCGCCGAGCGGCCGCAATTCGTCCGCGTGGCCGATCCGCATCGGGGGCAGGCGACGGCCCTGGCAGGATCGAGCGGCGCCGGC
>JBBIMZ010000642.1:0-2337 GCA_037444135.1 Solibacteraceae bacterium | reverse complement strand
GCTTCCGGGCGTACAGGCGAGTCCACTCCGGATTCCATTCGCCCTCGTAGCGCGAAGAGAGCTGGTAGGCTTCCGAGTTGACGATCTTGCGCATCAAGTCCTTCAAATCGAAGCCGCCCGCGGCGAATTCGGCCGCCAGTTCATTGAGCAGGCGGGGATGAGACGGTTGCAGCTTCCACGGCTCCGGCGGCGGGTTGTCGGGGTCGAGCCGGGCGGGGTCGAACTGATCCGGCGGCTCGACCAGGCCGATGGTGAACAACTCCCGCCAAATGTAGTTGACGATGGCGCGGGCGAACTGGATGTCGGAGGTGAGCTCCCGCGCCAGGGCGACACGGTAGTTTTCGCCCGGTTGCGGTCCACGCCCGCTGAAGAGGTATTTGGGCGCGACGGTGGTTTGGCCGCCTACCGGCTGCCGGGGCGGGCGGTTGCCGGTCTCCGTGTTGAGCGGATAGTCAGTCCGGAAGCGCGTGTTGTCTTCGACCGCATAGTAGACGCGGTTGGGCACGCCCGCGCTCACGGCGCGCAGGTTTGTCCGCGAGAAGAACGACGCCAGCTCCCAGGCCTGCCACCGCTTGGCCGACTTGCCCCAGAGGCTGAGCGTGTCCAGGTGCCGCCGGCCGTCGTGACACAGCAGGCAGTCCATGTGCGCCATCCCGAGAAACGTCGCCGCGACGTTGGCAGCCTGCTGGTCGAAGATGTCCTGTCCCGTGCGCGGGCTTCCCATGACGATGCCGCCGACGAGCCAGTTCACTTCGCCCTGCTCGAAGCTGTTCGTTCCCGCCGTGGTGATCAGCTCGGTGACCATCCGGTCGTAAGGCTTGCCGGCGGCCAGCGACGAGCGGATCCAGCGGTAGAAGGCGTTGCGGCCCTCCGGGTAGCGCGTCACCTGGGCGTTGCGGGCGTTGTTCTTGAGCAGGTCGCCGAAGAACATCGTCCACTTGTCGACCCATTGCTCGGAAGCGAGCAGCTCTTCCACCAGGCGCCGGCGCTTGTCCGGGGAGTTGTCCTCGATGAAAGCCAGCAGGCGCTCCGGCGCCGGCACGCGCCCCGTCAGGTCGAGCGTCACCCGCCGGATGAACTCAAAGTCGTCCGTCTTCGGAGCGGGCGTCACTCCGGCCTCGGCCATGGCCTCGAACAGTCGCCTGTCGATCGTGCCCGTTTCGTCCCAACGGCGAATCCCGGAGGCGGCGCGAACCAGCGCGGAAGCTTTGGGGCGCAGGCGGCTCACCTGCTCGGTGACGGCGCTCCACTGGCGCGCCGGACGCGGGCCGGCGTACAAGCCGGCTTCGACGAACCGCTCGCGTTTAGGTCCGAAGAAGGTACACTCCGCATGGTTAGGCTCCCGCCCTTGCGAAGCGGCTTGCGAAGGGAGCAAACAGGAGAGCAAGACGGCGAACAACCCGGCCCGAGGCGCGCAGATCCGGACGATCATGGGGTCCCAGTCTTAGTGGAACCCCTTAATTATACTGCCGGGAAATCGGGCACAAACCCACCTGCCCGCCTCGCGGGCGGGTGGCGAGGGACGACTGGTTGGGGCCGTTACGATTCGGCGCGCTTGGCGGTGAACTCCCGCGGCTGGCCGCCGCCTTCCCGTTGGCGCGTGAACTTGATCTCGTTGCCGCTGACCGTTCCCTTGTACAGGAATTTCATCTCGTTGCCACCGAAGCTCAGCGTGACGGTGAACGAGATTTGATCCCCCTCGACCTTCCCGTTTTCGATGGGGATGTCCCGGTCGAAGCTCGTCATCGTGCCCGTCAGCTGGCTGCCGTCCTGCTTGAAGACAAACGTCGTCGTCCGGAGCTCGCCGCCCCGGCCGGGTACCTGCGCGGTCCACTTTCCGGTCACGTCGGCAGCGGCGAGCGTCGCGGCGGCGAGCAGCGCCAGCAAACCAACAGAAAGGAGGGTTCTGGTTTTCATCGACGGAAAAGGCGCGGCCACCGGAGCCAAGGTTACGGGGAGATGATTTCCGCCGCTCGCTCGTGCTAGAACGCTAACTATGAGGCAGGTGGCGGTCGTCGGCATAGGGAAGACGCCGTTCGGCGCCTTTGCCGACCGGGATTTGCGTTCCCTGGCCGTGGAGGCCGTCGCCAGATGCCTGGCTGACGCCGGCGCTACGGCCCAGCAGGTCGAGGGCTTCTACCTGGGCAATTTCGCCGGTCCGTCCTTCGTCGGGCAGAGCCATTTGGCGCCGTACATCGCCTCCGCCTGCGGCATCACCGGAGTTCCGGCGACGCGGTTCGAGGCGGCCTGCGCGTCGAGCGGTACGGCGTTTTTTCACGCGGTGATGGCCGTGGCCGCGGGCGCCTTCGACCTCGTGCTGGTCGCCGGGGTCGAAAA
>JBBIMZ010000641.1:0-2341 GCA_037444135.1 Solibacteraceae bacterium | reverse complement strand
AGGAAGGAGCTCTCGCCGTGATCACGGCGGGCTACCGCAGCGACGCCAACACGACGGTCGCCGCCAAGGGCGGCAGCGAGGATCCCAAGGATCCCGTCCCGCCCCCGATGATCGCACTCTTGCCCGTGCACTACAACCGGATCGTGCGCTTGCTCGAGAAGAAGATTCCCGTGCGACTGGAACTCGAGGTGGAAGCGCAATTCCACGACGATGCGCATGAAGCCGTCAACGTCATCGCCGAAATTCCCGGCCGCCGGAAGAAAGACGAGGTCGTGATGCTCGGCGCGCACCTGGACTCCTGGCACGGAGGCACCGGCGCTACCGACAACGGCGCCGGCTGCGCCGTGGCGATCGAGGTGATGCGGATTCTGCGCGCGCTCGAGCTCGAAATGGACCGCACGGTGCGGCTGGCGCTTTGGGGCGGCGAGGAACAGGGGCTGCTCGGCTCGAAGGCGTACGTCAAGGAGCACTTCGCCGACCCCGAGGTCATGGCGCTGAAGCCGGAGCATGCCCGGCTGTCGGCCTACTTCAATCTCGACAACGGGACCGGACGCATTCGCGGCGTCTATTTGCAAGGCAACGACATGGTCCGTCCTGTTTTCCAAGCCTGGCTGGCCCCGTTCGCCGACCTGGGCGCCACGACGATCACCATCCGCGACACGACCGGCACCGATCACCTCTCCTTCGACGCCGTCGGCCTGCCGGGCTTCCAGTTCCTCCAGGATCCGGTCGAGTACGGCACGCGGACGCACCACTCGAATCTGGACGTCTACGACAATGCGCAGGCGGGCGACTTGATGCAGGCCGCCGCCGTCCTGGCCTCGTTCGTCTATCATACGGCGATGCGGGAGCAGTTGCTGCCGCGCAAGCCGCTGCCGAAACCGAAACCGAAACCGCAAGGCGCAGAGCGGAGTCCGGATGCCCCGAGTCGTTGACGCACCCGTGGCGAGGGCGCTGCTCGCCGGCCTTGCGATCCTGCTCCCGGCCCGGGCCCAGCCTACCGAACTCGATCGGTACGTCGCCGAAGCCGACCCGGCGTATTCGTGGCGGCTCGTGCAGTCGCTGTCCGGGCCCGGCTACCGGACTCATGTGCTCGAGTTGACGTCGCAGAGCTGGCGCTCGGCCGACGAAGTGGACCGGCCCGTCTGGCGGCACTGGCTCCGCATCGTGGCGCCGGCGGCGCTGCGCTCGCAGACGGCCCTCCTGCTGATTAACGGGGGCGCCTACACCGACCCGAGGCCCGGGCAGCCCGACATCACGCTGGCTCTGGCCGCCGTGGCGACCGGGGCGGTGCTGGCGGAGATCCAACAGGTGCCCAACCAGCCGCTGCTATTCGCCGTCGAGGACCGCGCGCGCTCGGAAGACGCCCTCATCGCCTATAGCTGGGACCAGTACCTGCGGACCGGCGACGAGCGCTGGCCGGCGCAACTGCCGATGACGAAGGCTGCGGTGCGGGCCATGGACGCCGTCACCAGTTTCCTGGCCAGTCCGGAAGGGGGCGGTTTAAGCGTGGACAAGTTCATCGTCACCGGAGGCTCCAAGCGCGGCTGGACCGCCTGGCTGACGGCCGCGGTCGACCGGCGCGTCATCGCCGTCGCTCCGCTCGTGATCGACCTGGTCAACCTCGAGCCTTCCTTCGTCCACCACTGGCAGGCATACGGGTTCTGGGCGCCCGCCGTGGCCGACTACGAGCGGCTCGGCATCATGACCTGGTTCGGCACGCGCCCGCTCGGCGCCCTTCTCCGGCTCATCGATCCCTTCTCTTATCGCGATCGCCTGACGATGCCCAAGTACATCGTCAACGCCGCCGGCGACGAGTTCTTCCTCCCGGATTCGTCCCGCTACTATTTCGACGAGCTGCCGGGCGAGAAACTGCTCCGCTACGTGCCGAACTCCGGTCACGGGCTGGAAGAGCCGGACGTGATCGGGTCGCTGGTGGCCTGGGCCCAGGCGGTGGTGTCCGGCACGCCGCGCCCGCGTTTCACCTTTGACCTCTCGGCGCCGGACGCGATCGTGGTCCGAGCTCAAGATGCGCCTTCGGAGGTGAAGCTGTGGCGGGCGACGAATCCCGCCGCGCGCGACTTCCGGGTGGAAACCATCGGCAAGGCGTGGACCAGCACGACGCTGAGCACCGAGCCGGACGGCAGCTATCGCGCGCGGATCTCGCCGCCCGCGCAGGGTTGGAGCGCCTACTTCGTCGAGCTCACGTACCCGGCCGGGCTGCTGGCGATGAAGTTCACCACGCCCGTCCGCGTGCTCCCGGACGCGCTGCCATTCCCGCCGCCGTTGAAAGTGCTGTCGGCGGCGAGCGGCCTTCCGCTGGCGGCGAGCGAGGCGATCG
>JBBIMZ010000640.1:0-2345 GCA_037444135.1 Solibacteraceae bacterium | reverse complement strand
GAACTCCTCCACCAGGGCGCTGCGCGCCGCCTCGCGCACTTCCGCCTCGGTGGCGTCCCGGCGCCCATAGCGGATATTGTTGGCCACCGTGTCGTTGAACAGGAAGGTTTCCTGGGCGACGATGCCGATTTGGCGGCGCAGAGTGCTGAGTTTCAAGTCTCGCACGTCGACGCCGTCGATTCTCACCGCCCCTTCGGTGACGTCGTAAAAGCGCGCCGCCAGCGACACCAGAGTCGTCTTGCCCGCCCCGCTCGGCCCGACCAGCGCCACCACCTCGCCCCGCTTGACTTCGAGGTCGATGTCGCTGAGCCGGAACCCGTTGGCCCCGCCGGGGTAGACGAAGCCGGCCCTCTCGAACAGGATCGCCTTCTCGAAGCGCTCCAGCGGTTTGGCGTCCGGCCGGTCCTTCACCATTTCCTCACGGTCCAGATACTCAAAGACGCGCTGCGACGCTCCGAGCGCCTGCTGGAAGATGTTGTGAATCCCGGCCAGGCGCTTGACCGGCTCGTAGAGCATGAGCAGCGCGACGACGAAGGTCGTGAACGCGCCGGCGGTCATCGCGCCCGCCTTGATCTGCTCGCGCGCGTAGGTCAGCAGCGCCACGACGGTTATCGCTCCGAACATTTCGATCACCGGCGTCGCCAGCGCCTGTTGCGCCACGTAGCGCAGCGAAGCGGACTTGTAGCGCAACCCGGCGAGGCGGAAGCGCCTCGATTCGTGGCTCTCGGCGCCGAAGGCTTTGACCACTTGATGGCCGCTGAGCGTCTCCTGCAAGATCTGGTTCAGCTCGGCCGCATGGTCCTGGGCCCGCCGCGTCGTCCTTCGGATGCGGTGCCCCAGACGCACCGTCGGCAGGAGCACGGCAGGCAGGACCGTCAGACTCATCAGCGACAGGCGCCAGTCGGTATGGACGAGCACGTAAAGCAGGCCCAGCGCCGTGAAGCTTTGCCGCAGCAGGTCCGCCAGAATGTGCGAGGTCGCCACCTGGATCTTCTCGATATCGGCCATAATCGACGACATCACGCGGCCGGTCGGGTGCATCTCGAAGAAATGCATGTCCTGCTTGAGCACGTGGTCGAAGACGGTCTGCCGCAAGTCGGTGACGGCCGAGAGCCCCACGTAGTTGACCGCGTAGTTGCCCAGATAGTCGCACACGCCCTTGACCAGAAACACGAGCAGGATCCCGCAGGCCACCATCGTCACACATTCCGGATCCAGTCCGGCACGAAATAGTGCAGATAGACGGGCTCACCGAGAATCCGGAACAGGACCACGGGTGCATCCGGCGACGACGGGTTCAGCACGCGGTCGAAGATCGGCCCGATCAGCAGCGCGATGGTGGCGTGCGCGCCGCCGGCGGCCGCCATCAGCAGCACCGACAGCAGCAGCACCCCGGCATAAGGCTTTACGAAGCGCAGCAGCCGCAGCAGTTCCCTCATGGTTCGCCTCGCAGCCGCTCGAGCGCGCCGATCACTTCCTCCAGCCGCACTCGCGCGATTCCGTCGCTGGCCGCCAGCACCTCCGAGCGGCACCGCCAGGGCCCCCAGATCCGCGGATCGGAGGCGCCGAAGATTACGGCGACGGGCACGCCGAGCGCCGCCGCCATGTGCGCCGGACCGCTGTCATTGCCGACAAAAAAGGACGCCCCCGCGATCAGGTCCTTGACCTCGCCCAGCGGAGCGCCCACCAGCGTGCGAAACCTCCGGAACGGGGCGAATTCGTCCTCCCGCCCACCGATGAAGACGGGCTCGATCCCCCAGCGCGGCGCCAAGTGCTCGCCCACCGCCACGAAGCGGTCGGCCGGCCAGGTCTTCTCCGGCGCCGCCGCGAACGGATGGATCACGGCGTAGCGGCCGCCCGCCGGACGCGGCCAGCCGACGAGTTTGGCCCGCGGAATCTCGCCGCGCGGCACCCCTAAATAAAACATCGCCGACGCCAGATGTTCCGCCGTATGCACCACCCGCTCCACCCCGAGGACCTCCTGCGCCCGCGGAATCCGGATATTGTACGCCGCCCGGAAGCGAAAGTGGGCGAACCCTGCCCGGTGCGGGGCCCCGGAGGCGAGCGTCAGCGCCAGGCTCCGGCTGCCTCCGTGAAGGTTCAGGCAGAGCTTCGCCCGCCACCGCACCACCGCTCCCAACTCCGGAGCCAGCAACTCGTCGAGGTCCCGGTTCCCCTCAAAAATCGCCGCGAATCGCTCTTCCGCCACGACGGCCACGCGCAGGTCCGGCCGGTGCGCCTTCAGCAACGCCAGCGCCGGCGTCGTCAACACGCAGTCGCCGAGCGACCGGAGGCGGATCACCAGCACGCGCGCCCCGACCGGCAGGCTCGCGAGCACACCCGCC
>JBBIMZ010000639.1:0-2348 GCA_037444135.1 Solibacteraceae bacterium | reverse complement strand
CCTTCCAGTGGTTCGCGCGCCTGAGCGGAGCGCGGTGGGAGTACTATCTGGTCTGGTGCCTCTATATGATCGGCTATTTTCTCTCCGGGCCGATCCCGCACCAGGTCATCATCTCCAACTGGTTCAAGGAAAAGCGCGGGCGGGCGATGGGGATCACCTACGTGGGCGTCGCCGTGGTGGGCTCGATCGGCAACAAGCTGGGCCCCTACTTGGCGCGGCGGATGCCGTACACGGAAGCGCTCGAGTACATGAGCCTGGTGATGCTGGCGGCCTGGCCCGTGGTGCTCTTCGTTTTGAGGACCAAACCTCAGGACATCGGCCAGCTTCCGGACGGCAGGGAGGACCCGGTCGAGATCGCCGCTCCGGCCGTGCTTGCGCCGCCGAAGACGTTCGGCTACCTGTTGCGGCGGGTGCCGTTCTGGCTGCTGCTGGTCGGCAGCGCCGCCTCCATCGGCTCGATCGCGGCGGTGAACTTCCACATGAAGTTCGTCTTCGAAGCGCAAGGTTTCGCCGATCAGGCGGCGCGGGACGCCATCTGGAGCACGGCCTCGTTCTGGGTGCTCTGGTCGAGCATCGCCGGGCGCCTGCTGGCCGGATACCTGGCCGACAAGTTTCCCCGCAAGTTCGTGATGCTGGCGACCTACCTGGTGGTCGCTTTCGCCATTCCGACGCTGTTTCTGGTGACGCCTCACCATGAGGGGTTCGTCTATCTGTTTGCGCTGATTTTCGGCTTCGCCATGGGCGCCGACTACATGCTGATCCCGCTGATGGCGGCCGATCAGTTCGGCCTGTCGACGCTGGCGCGCGCCATGTCGGCGATCCTGCCCACGGACACGATCACGCAGTTCTGGTTTCCCAACTTCGTCGCCCGGCTGCGCGACGCGCTCGGCGGGGATTACCACACGGCCATGATGGCCGTCTTCGGAACGGCGTTTCTGGGCGCCGTCGCCATCGGACTGCTGCCGCGCCGGCCGCGGGACGAAGTTGTCTCGCCCGGAGCTAGCCCCACCAGCTCTCGCCCGGCGCCAGGTGGGCCTTGACGACATCCGGATTGAGTTCGACGCCGAGCCCGGGTTTGTCCGGGACCTTGATGAAGCCGTTCTGGACCACCGGGCCGTCGTGGACGATGACGTCGTCCATCCAGTCGCGCCGGCCGATGACGGTCTCGCAGGCGATATAGTCGCGGATCGAGGAGGCCCACTGGACGGTGGCCATGGTGTTGACGACGCTGCCGGTGTTGTGATTGGCCATCGGCAGGTAGAAGAAGTCGGCCAGTTGCGCCATCTTCTTGTTTTCGAGGAAGCCGCCCGAGTTGCGCAGGTCCGGGTGGAGGATATCGCAGCCGTGATGGATGACGAAAGCAAGCGCGTCGTTGGCGCGCATCCAGTTCTCGCCCGTGCAGATGGGCACTTCGGCGGCGGCCGTCAGGCGAGGCCAGCTCTCCGAATAGGCCACCGGCATCGGGTCCTCCAGCCAGAGCGGGCGCATTTCCTCGACCGCCTCGGCCAGCTCGATGGCGGTGCGCAGGTCGTACTCCCAGTGGCAGTGAACCATGATGTCGTGCTCCCAGCCGATCGCCTCGCGGCAATTCTCGAAGCCCTGGCGGATGTTGCGCAGCTCCTGGCTGGACAGCCGCCGGTTGGCCAGGTCGCGGCCGGGGTCGCCGGCCGGATCGGTGTGGGGAAAGCCGAACTTGTGCGCCGTAAAGCCGCTCGGGTCGGCCTTGACGCGCTGGGCCCACTCGCGGCAGGAAGCTTTGTCAAGCATGTTCTTGGGCGCCATATGATTGTAGACGCGCACCCGGTCGCGAAAGCGCCCGCCGAGCAGCGTCGAAGAGGGCACGCCGAGGATCTTGCCCGCCAGATCCCACAGAGCCATTTCGAGGCCGCTCACGGCCCGCATGAGCGCGTGGGCCGAGCCGTCCGTCCGCGTGCCGAGGCGCACGTAGAGCGCTTCGATCTCGAGCGGATCCTGTCCCACCAGTTGCGGCTTCAGCGCCAGGACCTGCTCCTTGACGCCCACGCCCGGGCTGCCGTAGGCCTCGCCGATGCCGAACAGGCCGGCGTCGCTCTCGATTTTGACGAGCGTGTAGGTGCGCGGGCCCTGGAGGACCATGACCTTCAGGTCCCGGATTTTCACCTTGCCTCTTTCGGGCGCGGCGAGAAGATGGTAACGTGAAAGGAAGGAAGCCCCGGCCGTACCCGCCAGGGATTGAAGGAATCGGCGTCGGGTCTGGGTTTTCATCATGGAATTTCCCTTGAAGATGATACAGAACTCAATGTGCAAGGTCAAAAATGCGGAGGCCGCCGATGGAAGTGAGCCGGCGTGAGATGCTCGGATCGATCCCG
>JBBIMZ010000638.1:0-2348 GCA_037444135.1 Solibacteraceae bacterium | reverse complement strand
CGATGGCGGCCACGCGCGCCTGCGCCTCGGCAAGCTTGGCGTCGAGCTCGGGGGCGGTGACCGTCGCCAGCAGCTCGCCGCGCCGGACGCGCGAGCCGCGGTCGACCGCCACGGAGTCGACGAATCCCGACACGCGCGCATAGACGTCCACTTCGCGGAACGGGCGTAATTCGCCGGGCAGCGCCGTGGTTCCGCTAACGGGCCTGGCCACGACTTCGACCACTTCGGCGCGCACCGCGCCGGGGCGGGTCTCCGGCGCCGCCCAGAGCGCCGCGCCCGCGGCGAAGACTGCGATCACCAAGCTCATCGTTGAGGTCCTCATCTCCTGGCAGCCCCGTCATAGTGCGCCCCGGCGGGGTCGTCCGGGTCGAGCGACGGGGGAACGGTTCCCGCGCGCCCTTCGACGATGGCAAACACGGAGGGGATGGCCAGCAGCGTGGTCAAGGTCGCAGCCGCCAGTCCCCCGATCACGGCGATGCCCAGCGGCGCGGTCTGCTCGGCGCCGAGCGCCAGGGGCAGCATGCCCGCAATCATCACGACGCTGGTCATCAGCACGGGACGCAGGCGCGTCCGCGCAGCCTCGGCCGCCGCTTCCGCCGCGGGAGCGCCGCGCCGGCGGTACTGGTCGGCGAAGGTGCACAGCAGGATCGTGTTGGCTACAGAGATCCCCACCGCCATCATCGCGCCCATGAAGGACTGGATGTTGAGCGTCGTGCCCGTCGCCTGAAGCGCCAGCGCCACGCCCGCCAGCACCGACGGAATCGCCAGCAGGACGACGAACGCCACGCGGATGGACTGAAAGTACGCCGCCAGCAGCAAGAACACCGCGATGCCCGACAGTGCCAGGCCCAGCCGGAGATTGTCGACCATCACCGCCATCGGCGCCACCTGCCCGCGCACCGACACTGTGACGCCGCGAGGCGGCGCCGGCAGCTTCCCGAGCGCCGCCGAAATGCGCGAAGCGGCCGTGCCGAGGTCGGTGCCGGCAAGGTTCGCCGTCACGGTGATCATCCGCTGCATGTTGAGGCGGTGGTATTCACCCAGCATCTTGCCTTCCCTCACTTCGGCCAGATCGCGCAGGAGCGTCGGCGCGCCGCCGTGATTCTTGACGGGGATGCTCGCCAGGTCCTCGACCGAGGCGATCCGCGCCTGCGGCAGCTCGACCTGGACCTGATAGGCGATGCCGGACTTTGGATCCGCCCAGTAGACCGGCGTGGTGAAGCGGCTCGACCAGGTCGCCGGACCGAGCGCCCGGCCGACCTCGGCAACCGTGACGCCGAGTTGCGCCGCGCGCTCGCGGTCGACGCGGATGTCCACGGTCGGATAATCGAGTAGTTCGCCGAGCTGGACATCGCGCAGCTCGCCCAGCCGCGCCAGCGCCGACCTCACCTGATCGGCGTAGCTCCGGCTGGCTGCCAGGTCCGGGCCGGCCACCGCCACCTCCACCGGCGTCGGTGCGCCGAAGCTCATCACCTGGCTCACCAAATCTGCGGCTTCGAAGGAGACCGTCACGCCCGGAGCGATTTGGGGAATCCGCTTGCGCAAGCGCTCCTGAAGTTCAGCCGTGGCGACGCGCGCCTCGCGTTTCACGGCCACCCGGAGCACGGCCTCATGCGGGCCGCTCGTCCACAGAAAGATCAGATTCACCGGGTAGCTCGACGGCTGCACGCCGACGAAAGCGAGCGAGCTCTCGACGTTCCCCTCGCGCACCAAGCGGCGGATCTCGTCGAGTGCGGCCTGAACGATGCGTTCGGTGCGTTCGACGCGCGTGCCCGTCGGAGCTCGGAGCCGCATCTGAATCATGCCGGTGTCGACTTGGGGAAAGATGTCTGTGCCCAGGCTGCCGCCCGCCAGCCAGATCACGGCGCCGGTCCCGGCGGCGTAGAGCGCGGCGATGGGCCAGCGCCACCGGATCAAGCGCCGGGAGAGCCGGCCGAACCGCTCGCGGAAGCCTTCGAAGCTCGAGGCGCGCCGCGCCGCTTCCAGGCGGCCCCGGCCGCTCTGAAACCAGGTCTCGAGGATCGGCACCAGGCTACTCGCCAGAAAGTAAGACGCGATCATCGAGAAGGCCACCGCCAGCGCCAGCGGCACGAACAGGGCGCGCGCCACGCCCGCCATGAAGAACGAGGGCGCGAAGACGGAGACCACCGCCAGCATCGCCAGCAGGCGCGGCACGACCACTTCGCGGCTGGCCTCGAGCACGGCCCGCGCCACCGGCTTGCCTTGACCGAGGTGCGTGTGGATGTTCTCGACCGCCACGACCGACTCGTCCACCAGGATCCCGATCGCCAGCGTCAGCCCTCCCAGCGTCATCAGGTTCAGCGTCTGCCCGGTGGCCCCCAACGCCC
>JBBIMZ010000637.1:0-2353 GCA_037444135.1 Solibacteraceae bacterium | reverse complement strand
CAGCCGGAGTTGCCGGCTCCGGGGGCGCCGCTCGAAGAAACGCAGCCCGGCGGAACGCCGTAGCCGCCAAGCGGCGGCCGCCGCCAGCCCCAGGATCGCCACCACCCAAAGCAACGGCCTCGCCAGCTCCATCGGACCCTCCCGTCAGCCCTCGTGGTTGAAGTCCGTAATCCGCACGCCCATGGTCTCCTCGAGCACGACGATCTCGCCGAAGGCCACCAGGCGCCCGCCCACGACGATGTCGATGTTCTCGCCCGCCGAGCGCGTCAGCTTCACCACGCTGCCTTCCTCGAGGCCGAGGATCTCGCCGATCGTCATGATCTTGCGGTCCAGCTCGGCCTCGACCGTCACCGGCACGTCGGCGAGCGGCGCAATCTCCTCCTGCGGGGTCATCTCCTGAGCGTCGCTACCGTTTCAGGTTGATCGTTTCCTGGCTCAGCTCGTCGGCGGTCGTCACCACGCGCGTGGAAGCCTGGTAGCCCCGCTGGTAGACGATCAGATTGGTGAACTCCTTGGCCAGATCGACCGTCGAGTTCTCGAGCGCCGAGCCGAGAATGATGCCGCGGCCGCCCGTGCCCGGCAGCCCCATCGCCGGCAGCGCCGTCTGCGCGTTGAGCTGGTAGTTGTTGTTGCCCGCCGCCGTGAGCAGCTCCGGATTGCGGATCGCCGCCATCGCCAGTTGCGCCACCGCCTCCTGCTCGCCGCTCGAATACTGCGCCAGCACGATGCCCCCGTCGGTCATGCCGACGCGCACCAGCTGCGCCGCCGGCGAGCCGTTCTGCGCATTGGCCGCCACGGCCGAAGCCTGCGCGTACTGCGTCAGGCGCGCCGTCGCTCCCTGGTAGAGCTCCCAGTCCAGGTCCATCTGCGCCGCCCCGGTCGTCGGCTGCGCCACCGTGACGATTGGCGAAGGCCAGTTGGCCGGCGCCACCAGACGGCCCGCCGAGTCGAACTGCAACAGGCCCGTCGGCGAACCGGTCACGGTCTGCCCCGGCACGTCCACCAGGTAGCTCCACTCGTTCGGATTGGCCGTCTTGGTGAAGGTCACCGTCACGACGTGCGAGTTGCCGAGCGAATCGTAGACCTCGATCGAGGTCGAGAAGGTGTCGCCCTGCGCCGCCGCCGCGTTCAGGTTCAGGTCGAAAGAAAACTTCGTCGTCGCCTGCGGCGCCTTGAGCGCTCCCACGGGAATGACGATGTCGCCGATCGGCCCGGTGGTCGAGATCGCCCCGCCCGCCGCCATCCAGCCCTGGACGCGCTCGCCGGTCGAGGTGCGCAGCACGCCGTTCTTGTCCACTTGCAGGTGCCCGCCGCGCGTGTACAGGCTCGCGCCGGCGTCGTCGCGCAGCACCAGAAAGCCGTCGCCCTGAATGGCCACATCGAGCGCCCCGGAGCTTTTCTGGATCGCTCCCTGCGTGAACTGCCGGTAGACCGTCGGCCGGCCTACGCCGAAGCCGGCCTGGGCGGCGCTCGGCGCCGGCCCGAGCGACTGCGTCACCAGATCGTAGAAGTTCACCACGCTCGTCTTGTAGCCGGTCGTGTTCATGTTCGCCAGATTGTTGCCCACCACGTCGATCGCCGCCGCGTGCGCGCTTAGCGCCGACAAGGCCGTCGTAAATGCCGTAAACATGTTCCTCGCTCTCCTTCAATTTCCCTTGCCGCCGGCGCCGGTCCCCTCGGAAGACGCCAGCGCCGAGCGGATCGTCGCCAGCTCCTCGCGGATCGCCGCCAGCTGCTCGAGCGCCGAAAACTCGGCCAGTTCGGTCAGGAACTCGATCCCTTGCATCGGCTCGAGCGGGTTCTGGTTCCGAATCTGCGCGACCAGAAGCTGAAGGAACATCTCCTTGCCGGCCGCGCCGGAGGCCGGACCGCTCTCGGCCGCGCCGCCGGAGACGCTCTCCCGCACGGGCCTTAACGCCAAAGCCACGCTGCCCATTGCGTTGTCTCCTTTTCTTGTTCGCCGGCCGGCTCGCCCGACTCGAGCCTGGCTTGCCGGTCGCGCGGTTGCTCGCGTTCCCCGCCCGGTCCGGCCCCTCCCGGGTCTCGCCCGCCTGCGCCGGAGTCTTTTTGCTCGCTCCAGCCGCCGCGTAACGCCTCGGGCGTCTCGAGCGGCCGCCCCGGCGCCGTCTCCGGCGACCAGGTTTCGGTGCGGAAGCCCGCCGCGTCCATGCGGCGCACCAGGGCGGGCAAAGCCTCGCGGAGCGAACCCGCCAGGTCAGGGTCGGCCGTCCGCACGGCCACCTGGAGCCGGCCGCGCCGGTCGACCAGCTTCAAACTCACTTCCGGTCCGGTGGCTTCGCCGAGGCGTAGTTCGATCTGCCGGGCCGGCGCCCGGATTCCGTCGGCCGGCTGA
>JBBIMZ010000636.1:0-2360 GCA_037444135.1 Solibacteraceae bacterium | reverse complement strand
CGATTTCGACCGCGTCTGGTTCGCTTACAAAGACAACGAGTGGGTGCTTCAGAACGTCACCTTCACGATCGCGCCCGGCGAGACGATCGCCATTGTCGGCCACACCGGCGCCGGCAAGACCACGCTCATCAACCTGCTGTTGCGCTTCTACGACGTCCAGCGGGGCGGCATCCGTCTGGGAGGTGTCGACGTGCGAGAGATGGATCCGCGCGAGCTGCGGCGGCACTTCGGCGTCGTGCTCCAGGATCCGCATCTGTTTACGGGAACCATCGAGGACAATATCCGGCTCGGCACCGCCTGGATCGAAGAGGAGGATCTGGTGGCCGCCGCCGAGCAGGTGAACCTGCTCGACTACATCCGTTCGCTTCCCGAAGGCTTCGCCCACCCGGTTCGCGAGCGCGGCAGCGGCTTCTCGACGGGCCAGAAACAGCTCATCAGCTTCGCCCGCGCCCTCGCGCACAATCCGCAAATCCTGATTCTTGACGAGGCCACTTCGAGCGTCGACACGGAAACCGAATTGCGCGTGCGGGCGGCGCTGGCGCGGATCGTCGAGGGGCGCACGTCGATCGTCATTGCGCACCGGCTCTCGACCATCCAGAAAGCCGACCGCATCTTCGTGATGCACAAGGGGCAGTTGCGCGAGGTGGGAACGCACCAGCAATTGCTCGCCAGGCGGGGCATCTACTGGAAGCTGTACCAGCTCCAGTACCAGGATCAGGAAGTCCGCAACGGGCAGCCGCTGGTGAGCGGCGATTGAGGCGGCTCGCCTCAGAATCGGATCGCGATCTTGCCGAAGTGCTCCCCGCTTGCGAGATACCGCAAAGCCTCGCGCGCCTCTTCGAACGGAAAGATGCGATCGACCACCGGTCGAAGCCCGCCTTTGGCGATGGCGCGGTTCATCGCCTCGAACATTTCGCGCGAGCCGACGTAGATGCCGTCGACGCGCACGCTCTTGAGAAAGATCCAGTTGGGGTTGAACTCGCCCGGCCCGGCCACGCGCCCGATGAAACTGATGAGGCCGCCGCGCCGGACCGCCCGGAGCGATTGCTCGAGCGTGGCCGCGCCGCCGATCTCGATGACCTGGTCCACGCCGCGGCCGCCGGTGGCGGCGCGCACCGGTTTGGACCATTCGGGCGTGCTGCGGTAGTTGATCACTTCGGCAGCGCCGAGTTGGCGGAGCCGCTCGACTTTGGCGTCGCTGCCGGTGGTGGCCACCACCGTGGCGCCGGCCAGGCGCGCCAGTTGCAGCGCGAAGATGGAAACGCCCCCGGTGCCGAGCGTCAACACGGTGTCGCCGGGTTTCAGACTCCCGCTCGCAAACAGCGCATTCCAGGCGGTCACAGCGGCGCAGGGCAGGCAGGCGGCTTCCTCAAAGCTCAGGTGCTCCGGCACGCGGACGAGCCCTTCCTGATCGAAGATGACGAATTCGGCCAGCACGCCGTCGATCGCCCCGCCGAGCGCCGAGGAGGCGGCCTCCTCGGTGATCTGGCCGCTGATCCAGCGCTGCATGAAGATCCCGGCGACCCGGTCGCCGGTCCGGACACGGGTGACGCCCTCGCCGGTTGCGACCACTTCGCCGGCGCCGTCCGACAGGGGAACGATCGGCAGCGGAAGGCTCGCGCCGTAGCCGCCGTTAACCACGACCAGGTCGCGGTAGTTCAAGGACGCGGCCCGCATGCGTACCACCACCTGGCCGGGTCCCGGCTTGGGATCCGGCCGTTCCGTGAGTCTAAGGGAATCGATGCCCACAGCTTCGCGCAGTTCGTAAACTCTCATGCCGGTTCTCAGGTTATCATCCGCGCGTCCTCAGCCTCCGGTCAGCGCGCGGGTCGCCCTGGGCCGAGATGCTCCGTAAGGAACTCGAACGTGCCGACGCCGTGGATCCGATGCGGGCCGTCGAAAAATTCGATGCGCGTCCGCTCGGGGATTTTCAGGTCTGCATACAGCCGGCGAACGCGGGCGTATTCGTAAGCCACCCACTCGTCGATTGAGACGCCGTCGCGGTGGCCGCGCTCGACCATGAAGGGCCGCGGCGCGATCAGCGCCGCCATCTCGGCGTAGTTGAACGTGTTGCCGAGATTGAACTCCAGCATGTCGTACTCGACCGTGTACATGTAGCTGAAGGGATGGTCGACGTCGGTGATCTTCCAGATCCATTCGTTGAAATCGGCCGAGCAGATCGACAGCGCGTATTCGCCGAGCACGGCGGGCACGCGCATAGCCGTCTTGCCGCCGTAGGAGAGGCCGTAAAAGCCGATGCGCCCGGCGTCGACGAACGGCAGCGTGGCGAGCCACTCGAGCGTGCGCTGGTGCTGGCCGATGATGAAGGAAAACAGCGAGAGTCCGACCGGATGTCCCTA
>JBBIMZ010000635.1:487-2366 GCA_037444135.1 Solibacteraceae bacterium | reverse complement strand
GTGGATGACCGCTTTGGCTCCGGCCGAGGCAGCGCCGCCGGCCGGTTCGGTCGCCGCGCGCATCCATCTGGGCGAAGACGGCCGCATCACCGTGTTCACCGGAAAGGTGGAGGTGGGACAAGGCTCCCGCACGCAGCTCGCGCAGGCGGCCGCCGAAGAGCTGGGCGTTCCCCCCGACCGAATCACGCTCGTCATGGGTGATACGGCCTTGACGCCCGATGACGGAGGCACGTTTGGCAGCAGGACGACCCCGGCGACGGTCCCGGCGGTGCGCAAGGCCGCGGCTGCGGCGCGGCGGATCCTGCTCGAGCTCTCCCGGGAGCAGGGCCGCGAGCTGACCTACGCGGATCTGGCGAGGTCGCCCGAAGCGGCCAAGCGCTTCGAGCAGGCCGTGCCTCCGGACGTGGCGCTGACGCCGGCCCGGGACTGGAAGGTGCTCGGCGCCCCGGTCAGCCGCACTAACGGACGCGACATCGTCACGGGCGCGCATCGCTATCCTTCCGATATCGTCCGTCCGGGCATGCTTTACGGCAGGGTGCTCCGGCCGCCGTCCTACGGCGCCACGCCGGCCGCCATCGACCTCGAGCCGGCGCGCCGGATGCCGGGCGTGGTCGTGGTCCGTGACGGCGAATTCGTCGGCTGCGCCGCGCCTACGTCCTTTCGCGCGCAGCAGGCCGTCGACGCCATCGGCCGGACGGCCTCCTGGAACCGGCGGCCGCATCCGTCGAGCCGGGACTTGTTCGACCATTTGAAACGGCACGCGCGTCCTGCGCAGCCGGGCGTCATCCGCACGCGGGGCAAGCCCGATGGCGTGGCCTCTCCGGAGCAAGTTCTCGGAGCGGTTTATCAGACAGCTTACATCCAACACGCCCCGCTCGAGCCTCGCGCCGCTGTGGCCGAGTGGCAGGGCGACCAGCTCACCGTCTGGACAGGCACCCAGACGCCGATGCGCGTCCGGCAAGAACTGGCCGAGGCTTTCCGCCTGCCGCCCGAGCGCGTGCGGGTCATCGTCCCGGACACCGGAGGCGCTTTCGGCGGCAAGCATAGCGGGGAGGCCGCCGTCGAAGCGGCCCGCCTGGCGAAGGCCGCCGGCAGGCCGGTCTCGCTGCGCTGGAGCCGCGAGGAGGAGTTCACGTGGGCATATTTCCGCCCCGCGGCGCTGATCGAGCTAAAGGCGGGCCTCGATGCCAGTGGCCGGATCGTGCTGTGGGAGTTCACCAATATCAACTCGGGGGCGGCCGCCCTGGAGTCGCCGTACCGGATTCCCAACGCCCGGGAGCAGTTTCTGCTCTCGGATTCGCCGCTGCGGCAGGGCTCCTACCGCGTGCTGGCGGCCACGGCGAACAATTTCGCCCGCGAATGCTTTATGGACGAACTCGCCGCCGCCGCCGGCGCCGATCCGCTGGACTTCCGGCTGAGCCATCTCGACCACGAGCGTCTGCGAGCCGTGCTCGAGACAGCCGCCGAGCGCTTCGGCTGGCGCCGCCGGCGCTCCCGGCGGGCCGACGGCCGCGGCGTCGGGCTTGCCTGCGGCGCCGAGAAAGGTTCCTTCGTGGCTGCGTGCGTCGAAGTGTCGGTCGATCGCAGCCGCGGCGAAATCCGCGTCTTCGGCGTCACGCAGGCTTTCGAGTGCGGCGCCATCCAAAACCCGGCGAACCTGAAGGCGCAGGCCGAGGGCTGCGTGATCATGACGCTCGGCGGGACCCTGAAGGAGGAGATCGGGTTCGAGAACGGGCGGATCCTCAACGCCCGCTTTTCGCGCTATCCGGTGCCGCGCTTTGCCGACGTGCCGCCGATCGAGACGATCCTGATCGACCGCCGGGACCTGCCCTCGGCCGGCGCCGGGGAAACGCCGATGATCGCCGTGCCGCCCGCCGTC
>JBBIMZ010000635.1:0-477 GCA_037444135.1 Solibacteraceae bacterium | reverse complement strand
CCGCGGCGAGGCGCTCAAGGCGAGTTAGACCTGCACCGCGAACCCGTCAAGAAGACGGTCTTCGGGCGGCACTGGAGGCCTTGGCGCGCTGGATCAGCAGCGGATCCACGGGCGTAATTTCTTCATACACAGTTCCCAGCTTGCGGACGTAACCCAACACGTCTTCCTTGGTACTAAACAAGCCGTGGTACTCGTATTCGAGGCCGCTAAAGGAATAGCCGCGAACGAACATCAAGAGGATCCATGATCGTCCGTCGCTGTGCCGGAATCGCCAACCACAGTAGCTCGGGATGGCGTAGGCGTCGTCGAAGTTCGAGACTGCCCATTCCGGCCAAACGGCACGGAACAGCTGGAGCTCATCATCGGTCGGTTCAGCCCCGTTTCGAAGCTGTTCGAGCCGCCATTCCTCAAGGTACCCGTCGAGCGATTCCACCATGTCAGCATCGAACTCGGGAATGGCGTTTTCCGGAACCAGCA
>JBBIMZ010000634.1:0-2367 GCA_037444135.1 Solibacteraceae bacterium | reverse complement strand
CCGACCGTCGCAGTGAACGAGCCGTCGACCTCGGCGAGGATCCAGGTGCCCGGATCGAGCTGGGCGTGGGAGGTGAGCTGCGTCGGAATCACCCAACTGTTCACCGCGGCGGCCAGGGCGTCGCGCGCGCCCGTGGCGGCCGGAAGGCGGCGGATGACGGCGAAGACCCCTTCCTTGCGGCCGTCGGCGCCGAAATTCACAGCCGCGCCCGCGCCGAGACCGAGCGAGCCCTTGAGGTGACCCTCGAGCTCGTAGCCCCAGCGCAACACGACATAGCGGTGATCGCCGCCCGGCGGGAAGGCGATGACCGGCGCGATTTTCTCGCCCGGGCGGAGATCCTCGAAAGCTGCGGAGGCGTTCCGGTAGACGCCGAGGCCGGCGAACGCGCTGCCGGCGCCGCGGAAGGTGACTGCGCCGGCCGGCGAAGGGAATGTGATGTCACGGCCGCCGCCGCGCTGCAACGAGACGCGGCCGAGCCGGATGTCGCGGTCCGGGAACGGGGCATTGGCGGCCAGACTCGCCAGGACGTCGGAGTCACGAGCGCCGGTGACTTCGACAGCGACCGGGGCGGCGCCCGGCGCCAGGTTGCGCGTCTTGGCTACTTGGATGGCTGACGATTCAGGCATCGAGCGTCTCCCGGAGGCCGGCGGTCACAGCCGGAGCCTGCGCAGCCGCAGCGCGTTGCTGATGACCGAGACGGAACTGAACGTCATGGCCGCGGCGGCCAGCATCGGGCTCAGCAGGATCCCGAAGAAAGGATACAAGACGCCGGCGGCTACGGGCACGCCGAGCGTGTTGTAGACGAAAGCGAAAAACAGGTTCTGGCGGATGTTGCGCATCACGGCGCGGCTGAGGCGGCGGGCGCGGACGACGCCATCGAGGCCGCTCTTGACGAGCGTGACGGAAGCGCTCTCGATGGCGACATCGGTTCCGGCGCCCATCGCGATGCCGACGTCGGCCTGAGCGAGCGCCGGGGCATCGTTGATGCCGTCGCCGGCCATCGCGACGACATGGCCCTCTCGGCGGAGACGCTGGACGATTTCGCCTTTGCCCTGCGGCGACACACCGGCCTCGAACCGCTCAATGCCAAGCCGGCGCGCCACAGCCGCCGCCGTCGTCGCATTATCGCCGGTGACCATGACGATCTCAATCCCGTCCCGGCGGAGCTCCGCGATGGCGCCGCGACTCGTTTCGCGGATGGGATCGGCCACGCCGAGCAGGCCGCAGAGTCGGCCGCCGGAGGCCAGATACATCACTGTCTGGCCCTCGCGGCGAAGGCGCTCCGCGTCGGCCTCGAGCGGGCCGGCATCGATCGCGAACTCTTCGAGGAGCGCCCGGTTGCCGAGCATGGCTGGGACGCCGTCGATCACGGCCGTCACGCCCTTGCCCGGCATGGCGCGGAAACCTTCGGCCGGAGCTGGGAAGATGCCGCTCTGACGGGCCGCCGCGAGAACGGCGGAGGCTAGAGGATGTTCGCTTGCCTGTTCGAGACCGGCGGCGAGCCGCAGCACTTCCTCGCGGCTCTCCGCCGGCGCGGCGACCACTGCCATCAGGCGGGGCTTGCCCTCGGTGAGAGTGCCGGTCTTGTCGACCACCAGCGTGTCGACCTTCTCGAGCAGCTCGAGCGCTTCCGCATTCTTGACGAGTACCCCGGCCAGCGCGCCGCGGCCCGTGCCGACCATGACCGACATCGGAGTCGCCAGTCCGAGCGCGCACGGGCAGGCGATGATGAGCACGGCGATCGCGTTCACCAAGGCGTGCACGAGCCTCGGCTCCGGGCCGGCAACGGCCCAAACCAGGAACGTCACGGCGGCGGCCAGCACCACGGCCGGCACGAAATAGGAAGCCACGACGTCGGCGAGGTGCTGAATCGGCGCCCGGCTGCGTTGCGCCTCGCCCACCAGGCGGATGATCTGCGCCAGCAACGTCTCGGCGCCGACGCGCTCGGCTCGCATGAGGAAACTGCCCGAACCGTTGACCGTGCCTCCGATCACTTTATCGCCCGGGCCTTTTTCAACCGGGATCGGTTCGCCGGTCACCATCGACTCATCCACCGAGCTGGCGCCCTCCAGGATCACCCCGTCGACGGGGATCTTCTCGCCGGGACGGACTCGCAGGCGGTCGCCGGGGCGAACCTCCTCCAACGGCACGTCCTGCTCGGCGCCATCGCTGAGGCGGCGTGCGGTTTTCGGCGCCAGCGCGACCAGCGCCCGGATCGCGTCTCCGGTGCGCTCCCGCGCGCGGAGCTCCAAGACTTGACCGAGCAGCACCAGCGTGGTGATCACCGCGGCGGCTTCAAAGTAAACCGCCATCCCGCCGTCGGGCCGCCGCAACGAGGGCGGGAGCACCCCGGGGAAAAGCGTCCCC
>JBBIMZ010000633.1:0-2376 GCA_037444135.1 Solibacteraceae bacterium | reverse complement strand
ACCAGCTTGCCCGGCGCCTCCACGTAGTTGCCCGCCGCATCGATCAAAACCGCTTCGCTGCGGACGACATTGCCCCGGCCGTCTTTCGCCATCACCTCGTAGACGGCGTTCCAGCTTCCCAGATCGTTCCAGCCGATGTCCTCGGCGATAAGCCCGACCACGTTCGAGGCCTTTTCGAGAACCGCATAGTCGACCGAGATGTTCTCGGCGCGCGGATAGACGCGCTTGAGCTCCTGCCGGAAGCCGCGGCAGCCGAATCGCGGCAGCGCCGCCAGCAGCGAAGCCGTCCTCGGCAGGCACTCGCGAAACGCGTCCAGGAACACCCCGGCGCGCCAGAAGAACATGCCCGAGTTCCAGTAGAAGCGGCCCGACGCGACAAACTGCTTCGCCGTCTCCAGATCGGGCTTCTCGCGGAAGCGCAGGACCGGAACGGCTTCGGCGCCGCCCGGGGCGGCGCCCTCAGGGAATTCGATATAGCCGTAGCCGGTTTCGGGCCACTGGGGCCGGATGCCGATCACCACCAGGCAGTTCTTCCCGGCGGCGCGGTAGGCCGCGGCGGCGAGCCGGCGGAAGCGGGCCGCCTTCTCGATGCGGTGGTCGGCCGGAAAGATGCCCAGGACCGCCTCCGGATCAAGCTGGCCGAGGATCTGCGCCGCCAGTCCGATGCAGGGCGCCGTGTTGCAGGGCGCCGGCTCGGCGACAATCTGCCGGCGGGGAATCTCGGGCAACTGCCGCGCCACGGCGGCCCGCAACTCCTCGTTGGTCAGCACCCACGTCCGCTCCGGCGGCACCAGCGGCCGCAGACGCGCGGCGGTCTCCTGAAGCAGCGTCCGCCCGCCGAACAGCGCCAGCAACTGCTTGGGCGTTTTCCTGCGGCTCCGAGGCCAGAAGCGGGTGCCCCGGCCTCCCGCCAGGATCAGAGCGTAGCGGTGATGGTTCGGCATGCGGAAGTCGCGACCGCCCCGGCGCCCTCTCAGGGCGCTGCGATCTCGTAACCGCGGATGAGCTTGAAGGTGCGGCGCCAGCGCGTCTTGGTGAAAAAGTTCTTCGCCAGATCGATCAGGTGATCGACGCCGATGGTCGAGCCCACCAGCCGCTCCGTCACCGTCTCATAGGACCAGTAAATGATCAGCGGTTTGCCGATGATGTTCTCACGCGGCACGAAGCCCCAGTAGCGGCTGTCGAGCGAGCTGTCGCGATTGTCGCCCATGGCGAAGTAACTGTTCGGCGGCACGACGACCTCGCCGTTGACCACATGGTGCTCCAGCATCTCCTGCGCCGGCTCGTAAAGCCGGACGTTCGGCTCGCCCGGAAAGTTGTCGCGGTAGGAATCGATGTAGTCGGTCTTATGGTACTTGTACGGCTCCTCGAGCGGCTTGCCGTTCAGGTAGACCTGTTTGTTGACGATCCGGATGCGGTCGCCGGGGATGCCGATCACGCGTTTGACGAACGTCTGCTGGATGTCGACCGGGTAGCGGAACACGATGATGTCGCCCCGCTTGACCGGCTGATACGGAAGCAGGTACCGGCTGATGGCGCCCGCCGGCGCGTAGGCCAGCTTGTCCACCAGCAAGTGATCGCCGATCAGCAGCGTGTCCTCCATCGAGCCGGTTGGGATCACGAAGGCCTGCACTAGCGTGGTTGTGCCGAACAACAGCAGCAGGATCGTGACCGTCCACTCGGCGATCGTTCCCCGCTGCGGCTCCCTCCGCTTCGGCGGTGCGGCCTTGGCCGGCGCCTCCAGGTTCACTGCCACGTTGTTTTCCGTCACGCGAAACCTCGATTTCCACATTCTAAGGAATTGCCGTGTGCGTTCGAGCACTTCCGTCCTCCTCAGGCCTGGGTTCCCCCGCCTTCCTCACCGCGGCGCTCAGCTCCTGGAGCCGGAACACTTCGACGACCGACAGGTACAGGTTAACGACGCCCAGACCGCTCACCGCGCGATGATCGCCTGGGACCGGGTCTACCCGGCGTACGGGCTCCGCCGCAACAAGGGCTACGGCTCGCCTGAACACCTGGAAGCGCTCCGCCGCTACGGACCGACGCCGCAGCACCGCACCAGCTTCGCTCCTGTCCGGCTGCTAGGATACCAGATGACGCTGTTTGAGGCGTCCCCGAACCTGCCATGTCACTAGCGGAATCGGAAAAGGCCGCGCCGCCGACGGCCGCTGCGCCGGCCGGTCTCCGCTGGTATCACAAGCTGGTCGGGATGCTGCTGGTGATCCTGTGCTTCGAAGTCGGCATCTTCCTGATCGCCTACCCCTGGTCGCAGTATTGGAACTCGAACTATTTTTCCTGGCTCTCGCCCGGCTGGCGCGAGCTGTGGATCAACCCCTTTTTCCGTGCCGGGGTGAGCGGTCTGGGCGGCGAAAACCT
>JBBIMZ010000632.1:0-2390 GCA_037444135.1 Solibacteraceae bacterium | reverse complement strand
CAAAAACCTTCACGCCCTCGACCCACGTATCCAGGACCTTGGTATAGACGCTCAGCGGATCGCCGGAGAGGATGACGAAGTCGGCATCCTTGCCGACCTCGAGCGAACCGACGCGGCCGTCCAGGTCGAGCATTCTGGCGGCGGCGATGGGCAAACCTTCCAGGGCCTTCTGGCGCGACATGCCCGCGCGCACGGCGAGCGCCGCCATGCGCAGGAAGAGGCGGGAATCGGTGATGCCGTCGTCGGTGTGGAAGGCCACGGGAGCGCCGGCTCTTTCGAGGGCCGCACCACTGATGAAGCGGTTGTCCTTGGCTTCGAGCTTTCCACCGGGGCTGTCGATGAGGATGAGCGAGCTGGCGACGCCTGCCCTGGCGATTTCGCCGGCGACCATCCAGGCGTCGCTGACGTGATGCAGCACGACGCGGAAGCCGAACTCGCGTTTGAGCCGCAGCACGGTGAGGATGTCGTCGTGGCGGTGGGTATGGTGGTGGACGATGCGCTTGCCGTCGAGCACGTCGACGAGCGCCTCGAGGCGCAGATCGCGGGCGGGCATTTTTTCAGGATCGCCGCCGGCCTGGCGGATCTTGTCGCGGTATTCGAGGGCCTTGAGGAACTGCTCGCGGACTAACGCGGCGGACTTGGCGCGGGAGCCGGGGAACGGCGGCGCCCGGCGGGAATTAGTGCCGTTGGCCATTTTGATGCCGCCGGCGAGCGAGCCATCCGGGTTGCGGATGGCCAAGTCCTCGACCGTTCCGCCGTCCTTGAGTTTGAGGTAGAGTGTCTGGCCGCTGAGCAGATGCCCGGAACCCGGCATGATGTTCACCGTGGTGATGCCGCCGGCCTGAGCTTTTTGCAGGCTGGCGTCGCGGACGTTGACGGCGTCGAGCACGCGGACGTCGGGCTGGATCGGGGCGCTCGAATCGCCGCCCTCGACGGCGCCGATGTGGCTGTGGGTATCGACAAGGCCGGGCATGATTACTTTGCCGGCGGCATTGACCGTCTCGGCGCCGGCGGGCAAGGGAGTCGTCCGGCGGGGGCCGACGGCGGCGATCTTTCCGTGGTGGATCACGAGCACGCCATCGGGGATTTCCGGCCCGGTGATCGCAAGGATCGCGGCGCCGGTAAAAGCGACGGGCCGCTGTTGGGCGACGGCGCCGAAGGGGGCGAACGCAAGGAGAGTGCAGCAGAGGCGCACCATAGGCTGGAAGCAAGGACAGGCCAACCTTGATTCTATCGGAAAGTGGGAGGTGGGGCCTATCGTGGGGCGCCTCCGGCGATGTAACCCGAGCGGCGGGCGACTACGCCATAGCAATGAGGGAGAAACTCGTGTATCCTTGAGGTATCCCTGTCGCTGAGAGAGCGCCATGTCGGCAATCACCAGTCCCACGCCTCGACCCGCCCGCGAGCCGGTGCTCGTTCCGCCTCCGATTGCGCGCCCGGAGCCGCCGAAGCCGAAGCGGTGGCTCATCGGCGTGTTGCTGGTGGCGGGGGTGCTGGCCGGGGCGCTGGCCTACGATCGCTGGCTCAAACCGGTCCGGACAGCGCGAACGGCGCCGGCAGCCGTGCCGACGGCAAGAGCGACCGTAGGACCGCTCGAGCATTTGGTACGCCTGAGCGGGACGACGTCGTCGATCAACTTTTACAATATCCGTGCGCCTGAGCAACGCGGTCCGGAACGGAACGCGCTGGTGCTGCTGGAGCTGAAAGAGTCCGGGGCGCGCGTCAGAAAGGGCGATGTGATCGCCCGGATCGACGGTCAAGGACTGCGGGACCACATCGACGACGTCCATTCGACGGTGATTGCGGCTCTGGCCGATATCAAGAAGCGTCAGGCCGAGCAGCAGATCGAGTGGGAGAACCTCCAGCAGGACGTCAAGCTAGCCAAGGCGGATCTAGACAGCTGGGGGCTCGAAGCCGGCGCGGCTGAAATCCGGACGGTGATCGACCGAGAGATTATTAACTTGGCGGTGGAGGAGGCCGAGGCGGCATACAAGCAGAAGCTGGCGGACCTGAATTCGAAGAAGGCGGCACACGCCGCCGAGGTGCGGGTTTTGGAGATCACGGCCGAGCGCCACAAGCGCCACCGGGACCGCCACGCCTATGACCTGGAGCGATACACGATTCTGTCGCCAATTGACGGAATGGTGGTTCGCCAGGCGATCTGGCGAGGCGGGGAGATGAGCCTGGTGCAGCAGGGCGACCAGCTGTTTCCCGGGCGGTTGTTCTTGAAGGTGATGGACACAAGCAAGATGCAGGTCGAGGCGGAGATCAACCAAGCCGAGAGCCACCTGTTTCGGATCGGCCAGAAGGCTCGCATCGGACTGGATGCCTTTCCTGAGGCTTCTTACGAAGGCCGCGTGGCGAGCATCGGCGCCTTGGCCAAGGTGACG